>JAGVIM010000227.1 GCA_020056045.1 Nanobdellota archaeon
AAAAAACATCATTATCTTTGTTTAAAGAGTTAAATACTAAATTTTCTAATAACCATCCTTTATCTTTTGTAAGCTTCTTGGATAAAACTCCAACAAATCCATTGTCTATTATATAAAATTTTTTATCATTTATCATCTGTTTTTTTAAGGAATAATCAAACTTGTTTATTGTTTTAGCAAAATAAGTTTCTTCAAGATAATGTATAAACTTTTTAATTGTATTAACACTATTGATATCTGTAACTTTCTTCAATGAATTAAAACTGAATTTATTAGCAAAATTAGATATTAAAATTGAATATAAATTCCTTAGAACAATTATATTATCTACTTTATGCCTAACCGCTATATCTTTTAGAACAGTATCTTCATAAACTTTTGTTAAAAGTTCAGAATCATTATAAATCAAATACTCCGGCATTCCTCCATTTATTAGATATTCTTCAAAATATTTTTTTATTTCTACCTTTAATTCAGTTTTATAAATACTATCCTTCTCAAGTTTAAATCCTTTTAACTCCAAAAACTCTTGAAAAGAAAAAGGCTTAACAATAATATCAACATGCCTTCCAGTGAGTTTAGTCCCAAGTTCTTTACTTAATAATGTCGCGCTTGAACCAGTTATAAAAAACTTAAATCCATCTTCATAAAATCTTCTTACAAATGTTTCAAAACCAGATACATTTTGTATTTCATCAATAAAAAAAGTTTTCTTCTTTCCAAATAAACTTATTAAAGATTCATAGAGAATATTAAATTCATTTGCAGGAAAATTAAATAATCTTTCATCTTCAAAATTAATATAATAAAAATCTTCATCATTGTAATGCTTTTTTATTAACTGCCTTAATAATGTAGATTTACCACTTCTTCGAAGTCCAGTTAGAACAACAACATGAGGAAGTTTAATCTTAGTTTCAACTTCTTTTAAGACAGTTCTCTCTATACCATACTTTTTATTTAGTATTGTTTCTCTTTGTTTTACAAGTATTTCTTTTATTTGTTCTTCTGATAACATATTAATATAACAAATATAAGATTTATAAATGTTTTCATTGTGGTTGCATAAAAAGTAACCATTTTATGCAATATGGATGAACAAAATTAAGGGAGATATAATATCATAGATAAAAATTATATAAATTCTTAAATAGTTGGTTACATAACCGATATGATGGGACTTTTGGAAAAAATTGAAACATTGAAAAAAGATCTGTATTCTACTATTACTCTTAGAGAAGGAGAAAAAGGATTTGAAGAAAATGTTCAATATTATTTAGAAGGATCAGAACTTCAGGAAGGACCTTTAGTTCAATGTAGCGGTAATGTCTGCTATCCTTCTTATTCCCAATTTGTTAAAGTACAAAAAAGAATATCCAAAGGAGAATATCAAAGAGTCTTAGGTCTTCTTAATAGAATTGGAACTCAGTCCTCAAATGAACTTATAATGGATGATGGTTCAGTATTTGATTTATCTCCATGTTGTGAAGACATATGGTCTCCTGTAAAGCCAAAAGAAGTGACTATTCCAGATGTAGAAAAAAGAAAGCAAATAAAGCTAAATTTGCAACAGATTTATGATTCTTTAAGCTGGTATCAATTTATTGCAAAGAGGCATATTAGAAGGGTTTTAGGATAATTGTTGAGTTGAGATGCTAAAACTGCTAAAAAAAGAAAGTATATCCTTTTAGATATAATCTTTTACACCGAGGACTCACCAGTTCGATCCTGGTAAGGTCCATATAATATAAATGGTTTAGAATGAAATAATGCTTTTTGTGTTGTTTTATTTACACCGAGTATTCAGGAGTTCAACAACTCCCTTCTTTATTCAACAAACCTATAAAAAAATAATATTTTAAATAGTCAATTAATTGTTATAAATCACATGATAGAAAAAAATTATTATAAAATTCTTGGAGTTGGAAAAGAAGCAAGTCCTGATGAAATAAAAAAGGCATTTAGACAACTTGCAAGAAAATATCACCCAGATTTAAATCCTAATAACAAAGAATTCGAAGAAAAATTTAAAGAGATAAATGAAGCTTTTCAAGTACTTGGTGATGAAAAAAAGAAAGACCAGTATGACCAAATAGGCAGTTCTGCATTTAACTCAGAAAATAATTCTGGATTTAATCGTCATCAACCAAATTTTGAAGATTTATTCTCTGATTTAGGTTATGATGATCTTTATAATTTATTTACTGGAGGCAACAATACTCGAAGACAAGACTATGAAGAAGGTGTTGACTTAAGAAAAGATATAGAAATAACTCTCGAAGAAGCATTTTATGATATTAAGAAAACTGTTGAAATAAATGTTCACCAGGCCTGTGAAAATTGTAATGGAACTGGTGCTGAATCTAAGGACACTATAGAATGTGATAAATGTAATGGTACTGGAAAAATAAAAATTACAAAAAGACAGAATTTTACCCAGTTTTTAAATATAATTACTTGTAATAAATGCGGAGGTATTGGAAAAATTGCATTAAAACATTGTTCTATTTGTAATGGAAAAGGAAAAACTCTAAAAAATCAAAATATTGAGATTAAAATCCCTAAAGGCATTATCTCGGGACAATATCTAAGGCTCAATGGTAAAGGAGAACCTGGAAAAAATGCGCCGTCTGGTGATTTATATGTAGTTATTCACATAAAACCACATGCTGAATTTAAAAGAGAAGATGAAAATTTATTACTCGATAAAAAAATAGATTTATCAACAGCAATATTCGGCGGAACACTTGAAATACAGGGAATAGATAAAAAAATAAAATTAAAGATTCCGGCAGGAACCCAAAGTCATGCTTATTTTAAAATTAAAAAGCAAGGAATGTCTATTATAGACTCAAAAAAAAGAGGAGATTTATTTGTAAGAATAAATGTAGATATCCCTACTTTAAATAAAACTAAGGAAAAATCATTCAAAACTCTTTTTGAATCATAAAAACAATGTGCCACCACACACTAAAATGTGTGGTTTGTGAAAGGCACTTGTTTTTTGGATGCAAGAAAAAACTTTTATGGTTTTTTCTGCACAGAAAATCCATTATATTTTCTTGTGATCCAAAATTAAAACCAGTAAGCTACGATCCCATTCTAAAGAAGGGGGTTTTAATTTATGGACATAAGCAAAAATTCAACTTCTTGGAAAAATAAAAATTCTCTTCTCTCTTTAACATACGCGAAGTAATTACTACTACTCTCCCCCTGAGATATTTTCTTAATTCGTTACATTTTTAAATCCTCATTATTGTTTTAGAAACTATGAACAAAATAGGATTTCCAAGATCAAGAATGAAAGAAGAAAGAAGAATTGCCCTTTTACCTGTAGATATTTCTAGAGATATTAAAAACCCTGAATTTCTTTATTTTGAAAGAGGATATGGAATAAATTTTGGCATAAGTGATAAAGATTATAGATTAACAGGAGCTCATGTTGTAAAAGCTGAAAGAGCATATTCTTTAGAGATATTATGCCAGCCTAAATTCTGTGAACAGGATTTAGCAAATATGGGTGATAGGGTTAAAACTATTTTTGGATGGCTTCATCTTGATAAAGATGCGGATAAAGAAGAAATAGAATTAATGAGTCAAAGAGGAATTAGTGTAATTGCCTGGGAGTTTATGAGAAAAGAAGATGGAAAAAATTTATTTTGGGTAAATGGAGTTCTTACTGGACAAATAGGGATACTTCATGCAATGCCCTATGCTGGAAAAATTCCTAAAGATTGTAATGTTGCAGTAATTGGAAGAAAAAGAGTTGGTATTGCTGCAATTAATCAACTTAGAACATTAGGAACAGAAAATATTGATATTTATCATTCTGAAAATTCAACTGATTTAAAAAATAAAATTGATGAATATGATGTTATTGTTGATTGTGCTTGTTCTGATACAGAAATTTTAAATGCACAGGATTTGAGTAAAATGAGACCTGGTGCTCTTTTAATAGACATGGCTAGAAATTGCATGTGGGGAAAATACAAACCTCAATCAATATTTGCACCTATTGTACATATAAATGAGGGAAGAAATCCAGTATATTGTGTTAGAAACATTCCCACTCTTGCATATCAAACAGCTACTGAACATAACAGCAGAACTATTGCACCTTATATTGACCTATTAATTAAAGGAGAGACAAATAAAATGTTAGATAATGCAGTTGTTATTGATAAAGGAAAACCTATTCTTGAAAGACTTTAGTAATTTAGCCATTTTGTATCTATTTAGTTTTCTAAATCTATTTATAAAAAAATAATATTATTCCATCTATATTATTTTTTCTGAAGAATTGTTATTAGTTCAATAAAACATCTGTTATGTAATTTATCAATTAAGCGATGCTTCTCTTACTTAGATTCATACTCCTTATTTTTATATATTATAACTATAAACTTTGAAAAATTAATTTTTCAATATTTCTACTTCAGAAAACTAAGCTTTTTAGCCCGTTCATAAAGCTTAAATATCTGTAATATGATATAACTCCATTAATTAACATTAATAAAAAGGAGGATATAATATGCAAAAAATAAAAATAGTTTTAGTGTTTAGTTTGTTAGTTTTAACTGTATTTATAATTAATATGT
>JAGVIM010000109.1 GCA_020056045.1 Nanobdellota archaeon
ATAAAATTATTAAATAAAAATATTAAACCAATTAATCTAAATGATAAGTTTTTATGGAAGAGTATAATAAATGAGTTTGAGGTGGTGTTGGGATGAAAAAATATTTTGAATATCCTATTAACAATAAAATCATGAATGAGATAGAAAGATATTACAATTCTTCTTCACTAAGCCAGCACGGAAAAGACCATATATTAAAATCAAAATTAAAGATGGAAAGAGTAGAAAAAATAGTTCATTTTAAAAAAAAAGATGTTGTATTAGATATTGGGTGTGCACTTGGAGAAAACCTTAAGAGGATTTCAAAAAAAATTAGACAAGGTGTAGGAGTAGATTTATCAAAGAATATTATTAAAAAAGCAATATCCAACAATCATTCTAAAAATATAAAATTTCAATGTAAAAGTGCAGAAGAATTATCATTTAAATATAAATTTGATAAGATTTTATTGCTAGACATTATTGAGCATACTATAAATCCTGATATTATAATTAATAAATCAAAAAAAATGATTAAAAATAACGGAAAAATTATAATCCAAGTTCCTTTTACCGGTTGGTTATCAGAACTAATTTTTGGAGAATATCACCAAGGACATTTTAGATATTATGATCCTATTTATTTAAGAAAATATTTAGAAAAAGAGGATTTATATGTGGAGAATTTAAGAGTATATAACTCAGTTCCTTATAGTTCATTTTTTCTTAATTTTAAATTATTATTTAAGTTATTAAATATTTTAGTGAATATTATTCCTTCGAAATATTATCCTTATTTTGGAGAAATAGTAGTCATATGTGAGAGATAAAATGAAATCTAATAAAGCCGCAATAATAATTGTAAACTGGAACGGAAAAAAATTCCTAAAGAACTGTCTTAATTCAGTTTACAAACAAACTTATAAGAACTTTCAGGTTTATTTTGTAGATAACGGATCTATTGATAATTCCTCAGATTATATAAAAAAGAATTTTTCAAAAACAAAGATCATTCAATTAAATAAGAACTATGGATTTGCAAAACCAAACAACATAGGAATTAAAGAAGCTTTCAAAGATAAACAAGTAAAATACATTGTTTGTTTGAACAATGATACTATAGTAAATAAAAATTGGTTAAAGGAGTTGATAAAAACTGCTGAAAAAGATAAGGAAATTGGAATGGTTTCTAGCAAGGCTTATTTTCCAGAAGGAAGAATACAAAATGCCGGACTATGTTTAGAAAGAGCATTACAAATTAACAAACCTGGAGGAATCTCTTTAGGATATGGTTTAAAAGATGAAGAAATTCTAGAACTAAATAAAGAAATAGAAATATTTGCCCCTGGGGGTGTAGCTCCATTGTATAAAAGGAAAATGCTAGAAGAATTATACAATCTAAGTAAAGAGTATTTTGATGAAGATTTTTTTGCATATGCTGAAGATTTAGATCTAGGATTCAGAGGGAGATTATTAGGGTATAAAGCTATTTTATCTCCAAATTCAAAATTAATTCATTTTCATTCTCAGACAGGCAAAGTAGCTTCGCCTCTTAAAGCATATTATACTGAAAGAAATATTATATTAACTGTAATAAAAGATTTTCTCATCTTAAATCTTCTTAAATTTCAATATTATAATTTAACTTTAAAAATAGATTATTCTTTAAAGAGAAATGAATCTATTGAAAGATTATATTCAAAAAGAGGATTTCTAGGGATTTTATGGATAATGTTAAAAGTTTATCTTTCTGTTTTATATTATTTACCAAAAATGTTAATGAAAAGATGGAGAATACAAAAGAATAAAAAAGTTTTAAAACAAGAAATAAATAATTGGTTTAAAAAATTTAGTAAGGAAAATAATTGAAAATGCCTAATAAATCAAAACTTCAGATAGGAATATTAATTCATGAATATCATAATGGAGGTAGTTTTATGTTTTCAAAAGAATTATCTAATTTTTTAAAAGGAAAACTAATTTTTTTATCAAATAATAAAAGTTTAAGAGATAAATCAATATTTAAAATATCAATAATAAAGATCTTAGGAAAAAGGATTTTAATTAGTAATAAAGATGCTAAAAAGATAGATAAAAAGATTTCATTATGGCATATCAATTATCCATCTCCCATTATAACTCCTATAATAATTCTATCAAAGAAACCAAAAATAATTACATTTCATTTTA
>JAGVIM010000027.1 GCA_020056045.1 Nanobdellota archaeon
AATGAATATTTCTTATACAACTTGTTATATAATAGGCTATTATACTTTCCTTATTTTTATTAAAGATATAATAAGCTTTTTTTAATATTACTTCCTTTTGAATATCTTGAATCTTTGATATTTTATTAATATTCTTTTCATAATATGCCTCTAAAGCTAGTTTAAATATATCACAAGAGATATCTAACAATTCTATTATCTCTTTTGAGTATTTTTTTCTTTTATTTTTTTCTAAATATTTATTTAAATTATAAAGTTCTCTTTGAGCATTTGAAATCTTAAGAATAAAAGAACAAAAAAATTCTGAGTTTTTCTTTATTAATTTTTGTTTGATTACTACTCTAATGCAAAAATAATAATATTTTCTTATTGATTCTTCAATTTCATCATAGTTCTCTTGTTTAGTATTATTATTATTTGTTAATTTATCTCTTGTTATTGAAAATAATTCTTCAATATTCATAAACATTTTTTTTAGTATATTGTCAAAATTTTCACCAGAAGGCTCAGTTATACTTTCTAAGATGCAATAATTTTCTTCCTTTTTAGTTATTTCAAATCCAATCATTCTATTTAGGATAATTGTTTTAATAATATTATACTGAGTCTCATTAAGAAAATTTATCTTAATTTTATCATATCCTGCACGATAGGAATCTGTAATTAGGGTATTTATTGTAGTTTCATTAATATTAGTTAAATTTATTTCAGTTTCAGTCTTTCTATTAGTTGGCTTTGGACTTATGATAATATCCTTGCCTGAGATATTTAGGGATAATTCATCTCCTTTGGTAAGTTTATTTTCATCAATCCATTTCTTTGGAAGATAAATAGTATATCCTCCAAGGCCTTGTTTTATTAGTTTTCTTTCCATGAAATTAGTAAAATTCCTCTGATTTTAAAACTTTCCAATATTAATATTAATAATATTAATAATATGGGTTAAGTATTAAAGGCAAAAACGCTTATTTAAATTATCGAGGGGAATTAAAAATATGAATCACACAATTCGGCCTGATGGAAGACATCATTCAATGCCTAGGGCTATGTTTGAATTTTTTAGTGGACTTGAGTCTCTTGTGGGAGTAGAGGCTGTAAACAGTGGAAGATTTATTCCTAGAAGCAAAATTAATGGATTTGAAGCTAATATTCAATTCTATGATGAGTGCAGAAGAACATTTAGGGTTCGAGTTGCTTGTGAGAAATTTATTTCTTATCCTACTATAACTGTATCTTCTGATGCTCGAGATAAAGTTGAAGATTATATTAAAAATTATAGGGTAGATGGTTCTGCATCTCAAAATTCACAAAGAGCTTTACCCAATGTTTCACAAGAAGCTTGTTATGGATTAAATCAAACTGCAATGGTAGTATTGTAAGGAGGAAAAATGAAGCATGACACACAAAACCTATAATACAACAGGTATAATAGAAACATTAATCGGAGCACATACTGCAGAAACAGTTGATGATAAAGGGAATAGGGGCCTTGGTGGTAGTTGGAATAGTCAGCACGAGGCTAATCATAATTCCTATGAAGATTATAAAAGTAATTCTGATTCTTCCTCAGGCGGAGGTTCTAGTGGAGGTTCTTCTGGTGGAGACTCTGGAGGGAGTTGCTGTTATGTAACAACTGCTTGCTTAGATGCAATGGGTTTGCCAAGAGATTCACTTGAACTTAGAGCAATGAAAGTTCTTACAAACAACCACATACTTAGATCTTTTTCAGGAAAAAGAGATTATGTTACATATCAAAGAAAAGGACCTAAAATTGTTCAGGCAATTGAATCTAGAGAAGATGCTCAAAGTATTTGGAGATCAATATATGATCAGTTAAAAAATGTAACTGCAAGTATCCTATCCAATAATTATGAAGAAGGCCATCAGCAATACAAAGAATTGATACTTGGACTCGAAAAACAATTTTGCTAGAACTTTAATAAATTTTATTTTTTTATTTTTTATAGAATATAGTAAATCATTAAAATATACGGAAAAATATCAAAATGCAAAACAAAAGTATAAATCAATTGAACAGTGAGATAATTATAGGTAACAACAGAGGATCAAATGATTATCTTTTACAGAAATTAAGTCCATTAACAGATGAGCCAGTTTGGAAACCAGATTATGTAGAGATAACTTTCAGAGGCCAGACTATGAAATTCAATAGTTGGAGTGGAAAAAATCTAACTGCCTATGACACTGAATACAAACCTTGGAAAGTATCTTTTAATAAGGAAAATATCGGTTACCTACTCCACTATGATCTAAATCAGGGGGATGTTGTGGTTGATGCTGGTGGATATGTCGGAACATTTGCTATATATGCTGCAAAAGTGGTTGGGGAGAAAGGAAAGGTTATTGTGTTTGAACCTGATACAGAAAACTTTAGGAAGTTGCAGGAAAACATTGTTCTAAATGGTCTTTCTAATGTAATTATCATTAACAAAGCTTTGTGGAATAAAGATACTAATTTAAAATTTAACAACAAACATACTGCTGGCGCTTCTTTTTTCTTTAATGCAAGTCCATTTACAAGAGAAGTTCAGGTGGTATCGCTTGATAATGAACTTGCAAGATTAGGAATAGCAAAAGTGAATTTTATAAAAATGGATGTTGAGGGTTCAGAAATTCATGTTCTTGAAGGGGCTGTCAATACATTGGCTAAACAGAACGTGCACCTTGCTATAGCAACATATCATATCATAGATGGAGAAGAAACAAGTTCAGCTATTGAAAATATTCTTCATGGATTTGGCTATGATGCAATAACTGAATTTACCAAGCACAAAACCACCTATGGCTCAAGAGGAGGATTCAATGATTGATGTAGATGGAGTATTAAGACCTGATGTCATTTCAATTCAAGAAATCATTAACCAGCATGTGCAAGAATTTATTGAAAATGGAAAACAAATAGGAGAAGAAGGACTTTCCATAGGTAGTGGTGGAAATCTTAGTGTGCGTATTCCAGGAGGCATACTCATAACTTCTACAGGATCAGAGCTTTGTAATCTACAATCCGAAGATATAATTTTTGTTTCTGAAGCAGATGAAAATAAAATATACTATGTCGGGTCAAAAAAACCTTCTAGTGAAACAATAAATCATTGGGTTATCTATAAAAATAGAAAGGATATTATGGCTATTTCTCATGTTAATGTTGGTTCAAAAGAAGATAAACATCTCCTTACAACAAAAAAAGAGTTTCCTTATGGAACAGTAGAACTAGGGAATGATGCAGCAAAACTGTTACGAAAAGTTGATATTATTATGTTAAAAAAACATGGACTTATTGCTGTAGGTAACAGTTTATTGCAAGCAACTAATCTATTAATAGAGTCTGCAGATAATAAAAAAACATATTCTTTTGCACCTATGATGATTATTAAAAATGATCAAACCAAAAAATAGTGTTCTAAATATTGAATGTTGGACTATGCCTGAAAAAAAAGCAGACCTCCTTGGTCTAAATCTTAATGAAAACATGTTCATTACATCTGAAAGAATTAAGGATATTATTTCTAGGATTGACCCTTCAGTAATAAATCAATATCCAGAGTATCATTCAGTAAATTTAGCAATAGCAAAATATGCTGGTGTTAATACTTCGAATGTATTTCTAACAAATGGTGCAGACCAGGCTATAGAACTTGTATTAAGAACTTTCTGTAGGAAAAAAAGAGTTTTAATGGTTTTGCCAACATTTTCCTACTACCAGCATGTTTGTGCTGTTGAAAAAATAGCAATAAAGAAAGTATTTTTTAAAAAGGATTTTGCCTTTCCGTTAAATCAAGTAATCCTAAATATTAAAAGAAATATTGATGGAATTATTCTTTGTAGTCCATCCAATCCACTAAGCACCTCTATTAATCCAGAATATATCGAGCAAATAATCCTTAAAGCCAGAAAGTACGGGTGCTTTGTAGTTTTAGATGAAGTATATTATGAATTTCATAAAAGTAGTTTACAAAAAATAAGAAAATATGATAATCTAATAATAATTCGAAGCTTTTCAAAAGGATATGGCTTGGCAGGTTTGAGGATTGGATATATTCTTTCTAGCAAGGAAAACATATTGCAAATTAAAAAAGTGCGAGGGCCTTGGGATGTGAATGGTTTTAGTGTTGCATTTGTCCTGGAAGTATTGCGCAGCAAAGATTGGTTGTCTTTTATAAAAGATCTTAATGAAATTAAAAAGGAGATAATATTAACATTGCAAAAGAAAAAATGGAATGTATTAGATTCTCGCGCAAATTTTTTGACTTTTCAGGTTATCAA
>JAGVIM010000206.1 GCA_020056045.1 Nanobdellota archaeon
AAAGATATTTAAAGTATATAAAATTGATTATGTTATGGAATCAACTTTTATTTTAGATAAGAAAAAACAGCTTTCTCGCGAGGATAGATCTAGTATTGGTAGTTGGGATAAAAAAATTGCAGGTTTATGCAATGGGATAAATAAAAAGAAAAATTATTATACAACAAGTTCTTGTGCGGGAAGAGTTGTTTTATTAAAATATAGTGATGTAAAGCAGGAAGATGCTTTTCTTTATAGGACTCATGATAAAATAAGTTTTAATGAATTAAAAAAGGCACTTGAAGAAGCTGGAAAAAAGTACAATGGGTTAGTAGAATTTCAACAAAGTTGCTGTATTTTACATGTTGCTTGTTTAACTTTGAACGATGCCCAAATTATTGTAAATAAGGCTAAAGCTGCAGGGTGGCAAAGAAGTGGTATAATTGGTGGTAAAAGAAATATAGTTGAATTGCATAGTACTGAAAGTATGAGTTTTCCAATAATGAATCATGGAAAAATATTAGTTGATGATGAATTTTTAAGATTAATTATTTTTCAGGCTAATGAAAAATTAGATAGGGTTTGGAATAAAATTAATCGGCTTAAAAAAATGATATAGGTTAAGTATATTTTCTATTCTAATTAATTTTAAATAATCTAGAAGTTTCTAATTTTATGGGTATTGTAGGTAGATTAGTTGATATTGATCTGGATGAAAGAGTTTCTAAACATTTAACTGATGAATTTGAAAGATTTTGTTTTAATCCTGAAGAAAATGTTGAATATGAAAATGTTTGTCAAAGAATAAATCATTCAAATGGAGTTTATTTTTGGCCAATTATATTAAGAAAATCTGAAATTAATGGTAAAATTTTAAGCTTAACTTATCTAAAACCTGTTAAAATCTGATTTTTTTTAGTTTAATTATATACTCCATTACATATATTATCTTTAAGAAACATTTTTAAATAATTGTACTTATTGATTTTTAATAATAATTCGGTTTTTTAATCAGAGGTGATTAAAAGATTGGGGATAAGGAAGGAGATTTTAAAAAAAGATTAACTTCCCTATACTAGCTAGTAAAAATTAAATAAATTAAAATTAAATTGATTGAAAGGAGGTTGATAAGAAATGGTTTTAGATTTTGCAAAAGAGGCAATCAGCAATGTTGAAACTCATAGTATTAATTTTGATGATTTAAAGGCGGGTAAGGCTAACATTAAGGTTTTTGGTATGGGTGGTGCTGGATGCAATGCAGTTACTTGGTTATTTAACAAGGGTATCAATGGTGCTACTGTTTATGCAGCAAATACTGATGCTTTACACCTTAGCATTACAAAAGCCGATGATAAAATTTTAATTGGTAAGGATATTACTAGGGGGCTTGGTGCAGGTGGTAAGGCAGAGATTGGAAGAGAGGCTGCAAAAGAGTCTATTTCTGAATTGAAAAAGGCAGTTTCTGGAGCTGATATGATCTTCATTATTGGAGGAGAAGGTGGAGGAACTGGAACAGGTTCAATGCCAGTGTTAGCTCAAATTGCTAAAGAAACAGGCGCAGTTTGTATTGGTGTAGTTACAATGCCTTTTGAATGCGAGAAAGCAAGAATAGATAAGGCTGAATTTGGACTACAAGAACTCAGAGAACATGTAGATACAGTTATTGTTATTGATAATAACAGGTTAGTTGACATTGCAGGACAATTACCAATTCAACAAGCTTTTGCAGTTGCTAATGAGTTAATTAGTACAATGATTAAGGGAATTGTGGAAACAATTACTTTACCATCATTAATTAACTTAGACTATGCTGATGTATCGGCAATTATGAAGAAAGGAGAAGTTGCAGTTATTGGTATAGGAGAATCTGACTCAAGTGATAGGGTTAATGAATCTGTTAGACAGGCTCTTACACATCCATTGTTAGACGTGGATTACAGAGGTGCTAATGGGGCATTGATTCACATTACTTGTGGTCCAGATATGAAACTGGAAGAGTTTAGTCAAATTGGTAAGCTTGTTACAGAGAATATTGCTCCTGAAGCACAGGTTATTATTGGTGCAAGAATTAACAAGGATTTTGAAGGAAGGGTAAGAGTCATTACAATTATGACCGGTGTATCTAGTCCTTATGTCCTTGGAAAACAAAGAATGAGGGATTATGAATATTCGAAGCCAGTTAAGAACGAGTTTGCTGATTTAGGAATAGATTCCTGGTAAATTTTTTATTTTTTTATATCTTTATTTTTTTCCTGCTTTTTTTATTTTTGCAGGGTTTGTTTTTTTAATTATTTGTTGATGTTTTAGTATGTCCATAAATTAAAATCTCATTTTTTAGAATGAGGTCGTAGTTTATTGGTTTTAATTTTGGATCATCCAAAAAACAAGTGCCTTTCACAAACCACACATTTTAGTGTGTGGTGGCACATTGTTTTTCTGATCAAAGA
>JAGVIM010000146.1 GCA_020056045.1 Nanobdellota archaeon
ATTAAAAGTATTCCTGATAAAATCCAGATATAAGTAGCAGGATCTTTAATATAATTCAGAGTTTTATTTTCAACAACACATTCTTCTTCCCAACTTCTTAAACATTTTTGTTTTTCTTCACACCAAGAATATCCAGCACTTCCAATGCATCCATATTCATCTTTATCATTTCCAACAATTTGTCTATCAATATTATCCAGATTGCTTGTTTTTATCCTAGAAAAATAACTAACATCTTCTTTTCCAATTTCTTTTTTATTTTCATCATAAATAACAATTTCTTTTGCATTTACATAATAGGGAATTATTAAATTAAATTTAAAGTTATTTGCTTCAATAAGTTGACTATCTGTTATATTTTCTTCACCACTATCATAAATTAATTGATTTACAGCAGGAAAATTTGCAGAATATAATATTTCATCATTAAATCCCTTTATTTTATAATTATAATCTCCAATACTTTCATTTAAATTATCAGAAGAAAATACAACATTAACAGAATTTACTTGTATTTTTCCATTATTGTATTCTGAAGATAAATCATAATAAAAAGAACTTGCATTTATTAAAATAACATTCATTAAAATAATTAAAGCCAAAGCTAAAAATTTGAATTTCATGATCTTCTTGCCTCCTGTATATATTTATCCATTGAAGCAGAGCTAGAATCTAAACCAGCATTACTCATATGATAGGCATAATCTTGTGGAGTAATAACTCCGGTTTTAGCTAGAACTGCAAATTGACCTCTAACAACACTGTATTTTTTTAAAAGAGTAGCAGATCTTTCAGGATTATAAAGTAAATATCCTACAAATTCAGAAGCATGTTCTCCTGCATTTTCAGTTGCATAACTAGATACAATTCCTCCAGTACTTCCTCCTCCAACACTACTCCATGCACCCCAGAAAGAACTTCCTTTTGATAATGTAGCGGAATGAGTTGCCTCATGCCTTATTATTGCAGCATTAAGTCTATCAAATCTAATTTCTATAGTTCCAGGACCTCCCCAGGCAAGAGCATCATAACCACCCATTGTAGCTCTTTGATGTATTTGTATTTCCTTTAGATAATTTTTATTTTCAGGAAGACTATTAACAAAATCAATCATCATTCTATATTTATCAGGAGTCATTCTGCTTTGAGAATAACTATCTAAATCAAGTCTAATAGGATGACCAATTCTTTTTGTATAGTCTTCAAATCCTTTTTCTGTCCATGCAACAGTATTATAACTTACTCTATTTGAAACAGATCTTGCAAGATTTGGATATCTTTTGTCATAGGCAGCCCCCCTAATAAATGCAGGATCAGGACCATAACCCATTTCATGTTTATTACTTGTTACAAAATAATTTTCAGAACCATAAATATCAACAAGCTTATCTCCTTCTTTTTTAAAAGCTCTTAATTGATGGGCAGTTGTTGTTGTTGTTTGAATATCTGCAAATTCATCAACTACTTTTCCTCCAACATGCAAATAATAATTATCATCTCCTGCTAAATAAGTTCCTTTTCCAGAATTATCATCATTATATGCAACATTTCCAACAATTGTTATTTCAGGAACAAGATCATATTTTATTCTGTCTTTATTACTTATTATCATATAAGATCCTTCAACACCTTTTCCACCTAAAGCTTTTACAGCAAAATGTCCTGTAGGTTCAATAACCATTCCAAAAGCATTGTCTTTTGTAAGCATGACTGCAGGACCAGGTTTATCAATATTAGATCCAACAACAAGTATGCCTTCTTTTTCATTCATAGAAATATAAGCACCATTAACCTTTGAAGGTTTTCCTTCGAAATCAAGATAGGTTATCTGATCAGAATCCTTATTTCTCGTAACTAATTTTCCAAAACTAACTTCTTTTCCTGAAAATCCAAGTCCTTCTTTATCATAAATAACTTTTCCACCTTTTATTGAAAGTCCATTATCAAGTATTAAACTTCCACCATCCACAGTACTATAAACTGTTTTTAATCTATCTTCTTTACTTTTATCAACAAGTTCAGGTTTTGATAATTTTGTTCCATCAGCAACTCCTATTGAAAGTTTTCCATCTTTAAAATAAACTTTTGAGCCCTGAGGAAGAGTTACTCTTTCATTACCAAAAACATATTCCTTAGGACCTTCTCCTGTTGTAAAATAAGCTTCTTTTATTACTCCATTTTTATCAATAACAATTGTTGGACTATCATAATTAACATCTTTACCTTCTATTTTTACTCCTTCTAATTTTTTAAGATTTTGATAAATAATTTCCTTTCCATCTGTTGTTTTTAATTTAATATAACCCCCTTCCTTAAGAGTTATAGTGGTTTGTCCATCTTTTTGTTCTAATCTTAATTTTTTTCCAATTATTTGGTTATCTTTATTTTTATCAAGCCCAATATAATTTCCAACAGGAGTTTCACTATCATTTACATCAAGAGGATCTTTTTGTGAACTAGTTGCTGTACCCTGAGCTGGAGGAGTTGCAACAGTTGGAGTAGTTGATCCAGGAACATTTGGTACATTAGGAACATCTGCAAAAATTATTGTAACACTTAAAATAATTAATACACTTATTAATAGATATTTTTTATTGCTCCAATTTGTTCTACTATATATTTGCTTATTGCATTGATCATTTTCGCTCGTCTCAAATTGGAGGCTTAAAAAATTTGATGATTTTTTGTTTATTTTTATTTTCATATTTAATATTTATTTGCAAAACTAAATCTCAAATCCTCCCCATTTATTTTTGAATTTGTATCTGAAATTTCAAAGATAATAATATTTTTATTATAATCATACATATCAACATAAAGATCTTTTTTATCACCTATTTTTCCAAGACAATTAATACAAATATCTTCTGTATGTTTCATTTGCTCATCCATTATTTCTTTTGCAGCATCATAAACAACATTAAGTCTTACTGGAATTTCTTTATTATCAAATTTACTAACTACATAGGTCTTATTATCTTTGGTAATACTTAATGGATATTTAATATTAAAAACAACTTTTCCATCTAAAATTTTAACATCAGAACTTATTTTATCCTGCTTTATTTGAAAATCAGGAAA
>JAGVIM010000243.1 GCA_020056045.1 Nanobdellota archaeon
CTAAATTAGAACCAAAATTAAATCCCTTAAGATAATTTATAGAAACATATTATTTTTTTAGTGTAAATTTGCAGTTATAGACAATTTGGATAATTATGTTATTAGAATATCCAAATTCTCTAATAACACTTTTAGGGAAACGGTAACTCAATTAACCTAAAAGTGTATATCATTGGAAATAATTTCTTTTTATATATATTTTCCTTTATTCTTTTTTGCAAATTCTAGAATTATAACTAGACTTACAATAATTATTAAAATAACTAAAATAGCTATAATTGATATAAACATAATTGATTTTGTGCTATCTGGTTTTTCACATTCTCTTGTTTCAGTTTTGTTTTCTTGGCATTTATTTATGTCACTACAGGTTCTTATTTGTGTGCTGTTTTGACATTTACTCCATTCTGTGCAGTTTAATGAAACAATGCAGTTAGATTGAATTGGATTAATTCCGCAGGATTGATTTGTTAGAGGTTTTCCTGTTGAAATGCCACATCTTTTCAAATCTGTACATTTTTTTATTTGTGTATTATTTTTACATTCAAACCAATCTGAACAGTTCCAAGAAGGAATACAAGGAGTAATGTTTTGAATGAATTCTATTGCTCCTGAATGTTCTAATCCATAAACTCTGAAATTACCTCCTTCAACTATTTGACAGGATATTTTTCCTAATGATTCTGGACATGATAAAACATGTTCGTTTTGCTTAAAACAACTTTCATTTATATTTAAAATTGAATTTATTTCAGAATCTTTTACACAGATTTTGTTTGTATTTGCTAGGTTGTTTAAAGTTATTGATTTATTTACATTTAATCCTTTTACTAGGATGTATCCTCTATCTGATGAAGATTGTTTTTCAACAAAGATAGTGTTTAAATCTAGGGGTGTTGAAAAATCCCAATAAAATTCTACATAGGTTGTGGTTGGGTCTTTAAATTCTACTTTTTCTATTTTATTTTTAAGATTAAGTGAAGTAGTATTGTTTGCTAAAATATTATTAACATATACTGAAAGATTGTTAAATCCAGAACTTGTTGTTTTTGTTGTAAAATCTTCAATAGTTCCAATTAGACTATCATTATTATAATCACAAATTGTAGAAGTATTATCTGGAATAGCTGGATTTGGACAATTATTTGAATCAGTATACCAGGTATAAAGTATTTCTGATGAATTACAAGAAGTGTTATGTGAGATCCAATTTGGGGCACAAAGAAGAGGTTCTACTTCTCTAATATTTATAATTGAAGCACTTTGATTTGCAATAACTATTGAAAAAACAGATCGGTTTTTTACTGTAGATATAATCTCAGTGTAATTAAATAAATATCTTGTATCTGGGCTAGAAAATTCTTGTTTCCAAGTTGAAGGTTCTATTTTAAATATTGATTTTATTTCAGTATCTGCTTGATTAAAATTTAGAGTTCTGTTTGTTGAATTCATGAATGTATTTTCAGTCAATAAATCTTTTTCAACTGGGAAATTTAGATTTCTTACTCTGTCTGCAGTTATTTGGGTAACATTTACTTTAATTACACTTAATTGAGTTTCAATAGTAGATACGCTTTCATAATAATCTTGAAATAAAACATATAGGTTTCCATTACTATTTATTTTGTAGGCTATAACATCATCACATCTTCCGGTGTGAGTAGTATTTCCATAGATTTGAATGTTATTTGAACTTTCTAAAAAAATAGAATCCCAAAGTGCTTTTATACTTTCATTTGAACAATCAGAGGGTATTATAGGGCTGAGAATAACATTACCTGATATGTTTTTTTTAGATATGGGAATCATTAGAATTATTGTTAGGATTAATGCAAGTATTAAAATAATTAATAAAATTGGAAGTATATTTAATTTTCTCTTTTTTTTCATAGAAATCTATGGAATTAGAAGTTTAAAAAATAATCTGTTCTAATATTTAATTCTCATTTCTATTTTATTATATTCATCAGTCACTTCTTTTAGTGTTGCAGAATCATTTGGTTTTCTATCTGGTCTTAAATGCGTTATTCTTGGAAATCTTAATGCAAAACCAGATTCATAGGTGGGTGATCTTTGAATATTTTGATAAATAATTCTTACAACAATTTTTGGTTTAACTTTAACTTCTCTTCCACTTTCATTTGTTATTAATGGTTTTATTAAATTTGTTAATTCTGTATATGAGAGTCCAAGTTCTTCTTTTTCTTTTAGTCCTGTTGAAGCTTTTCCAATTTCAAGAAACTGGTCATTTTTTTCATCAAAGCAAGAGAGAGTAAATGAAGATAAGGTTCCTACTCTTTTTCCTGTACCATATTCTGCCCCTGTAATTACTAAATCAAATTCATTTTCAGCAGGTTTTAGTTTTAACATATAACCAACTCTTGCACCTGGTTTGTATTCTGATTTTAAATTTTTTATCATAACTCCTTCTTGACCTTCTTCTAAGGCTTGCTTATAGAATTTTTCTGCTTTTTCTTCACTATCTGTTATTAATTGATGAGCGGTTTGTATATGGTATTTTTTATTTTTTATTATTTTTTTTATTAGCTCTGTTCTTTTTTCAAAAGATTCTTTGATTAGAGATTTTCCATTATAGTAAAGAATATCAAAAACATTAATTTCAACTGGCAATTCTCTTTCTAGTTTTTCAATGTCATATTTTCTTCTTATTCTTTGAGAAATATCTTGGAATGGTTTATATTTTTTTGTTTTTTGATCATAGCCAACTGCTTCTGAATCTAAAATAAATGTTTCTCCCTCAACATTTTCCTTGATATATTTTACAACATCTGGAAATTGTTTTGTAACTTCATCTAATCTTCTTGTAAATATTTTTATGTTACCTTTTTCATCCTTATTAATTAACATTCTGAATCCATCATATTTGTATTCAAATGCAGCAGGTTTTCCTACTCTTTCAAATCCATCTTGAATTGATTCTGCTTTTGGGGCAAGCATTACTTTAATTGGATGTCCTGGAATTAGTTCTGTTTCTTCTAGTTCTTTTATTCCTTTTGATGCTTTTTCAATTACCAGTGCAAAATCATTTGCTTTATCATA
>JAGVIM010000071.1 GCA_020056045.1 Nanobdellota archaeon
TGAAATTCTGGATTTACAATAAAATTAGAGATGCAACGAAATTTAACAAGCAGATTAGTTGAAACTAGATTGATTTTAAGCAGTCATGCAACACAGCATGTGAGTGCTTTATTTAATATCGAGCAAATAGTTTATAAATGTATAAAATTTAGATTTTTTGTATTGTTTAGCCCTGTAAGATAGTGGTCAAATCCCGAAGCCTTTGGAGCTTTGTACCTAGGTTCGAATCCTGGCAGGGCTAGTTTTTATTTAAATTTGCTTTGCAAATTTAATATATTATTAATTTTTCAGAGATAAGAACCGGAGGTTTCGAATCCCGAGAGAAAGGATTTTTAGTAATTGAAATAAAAATAAGAAAGCACTTTCTTGAGTTGGTGGGGCTAGTTTTTTATTAATTTATATTTGCTTCAATTGTTTTTATTGATGAAGTCTCAAATTGAGGTTTTGGTCTGTTTTGATTATATTGAATCATATAATCAATTGGATACTGTCTCAACTTTACTAATGCATCTGTTGTTATTTCAAAATATCCTTGATATTTTCCTTTTTCCATTTCTTTTATTAAGGTTATTGCTAAATTATAGGCCTGACGAGGGCAGTATTTTCTTCCAAATACTTCTTTCTTCCTTCTGTTTTTTGGTTCAATATTTCCTATTTGAACATTTGGATCTCCTCTTATTAATATCAAAATGTTTTCTTTTTGATCATAATCGAGAGTTAACCTAATTGCTTCAAGCAAACTTTTTCTTGCCATTGTTTATTTTTAAAAAGAAAGGGGTTTAAAAGTTTTTCTTAATACTAATATTTATCTTTATATCTTCCTCGAGATTCAATTACTTTTATCCTTTGGATAATTTCTTTATATTTTTCTGGTTTGTAATTGTCTAGGATAATTTTAATACATTCTTGCCATATTGTAAAATGTTTTGCTTCTAATGCTTGTTGTAGAAGATGAAGGTCAACTGCCTTATCTTCTACTTTATCTGAATGAAAAGCAAGGCCAAAGTCTATGAAATAGACTTTACCCTCTGAATTTGCAATCTTGCTCAACTGTTTTGCTGATTTATTATTGATATTAATTAAATTATTATTAATGTTTAAATTTAAATGTTTTTGGGGTGATTGATTAAGTGAGGCATCTGTTTTTTTAATTAAGTTATTTGAGTCTTTTATATAAATCATATTTGATGTTGTTAGATCTCCGTGGATTAATCCTTGATTATGCATTTTTGTAATGTTTTCTGCGATTTGTTTAGAGATTTTTTTATAGTCTAGGGATTCCAGAAAGTCAGAAAGCTTTTTTCCATCTATAAATTCCATTTTAATTATTTGTTTATCATCTGTTTTAATAATTTTTGGAACAGGGATAATATTTTGAAGTTTGTTAATTATTTTTGCTTCTGCTTTTGTTCTTGATTTTCTTATTTTTTCATCAAGAACTGGAATTCTATAGGATTTTTTTATTCTGTTCTTTGTTATTTGATTATTTTTAAGTGTGATGATTGCTTCTGCGCCAATTGCAAAGCATTTATCTATCTTGTAATTCTTAAT
This sequence comes from Nanobdellota archaeon, assembly GCA_020056045.1. Lineage (GTDB taxonomy): Archaea > Nanobdellota > Nanobdellia > Pacearchaeales > GW2011-AR1 > ARS1285. The sequence continues at coordinate 1,552 of JAGVIM010000071.1, forward strand.
TTGTAAATGTTTTGCACTTCCTTGGGCGAGGGTTTTGGATTGAGCCATAGTTTATTATAGAAATAAGAGTTTTTGAAAGTTTTGGTTTGGATAACTTAACACGCTCATGATTAGTTAATCTTGGAGATTAACTTACTTACATTTTCCTCAATTAATCATAAATCTGTTGTCTATGTCCGATCTTAAGAATTTTTATTAAATCTTTATCAAAAAGAAAAATAATCCTATAATCCCCAACTCTTAATCTATAATCATTACTTGCCTTTAATTTTTTGATATCACAAGAAGATGGATTTTCTGACATTTCATCAATCTTTTTTATTATTCTCCTAGAAATTGATGTTTCTAATTTGTATAATTCCTTTAAAGCCTCTTTTTCATAAAATATTTGATATTTCATTATAGTCCAAATTTTGCTTTGACATCTGCATGAGAAATAAAATCTTTGCTTTTTCTTCTTTCTTCTAATTCTTTCTTAGTTCTTTCATTTATATCTAAATCATCTTCAATCATTCTTTCAATTATCTCATTGTAGGTTTCTCTTTCAATTATTTTCATTCTATCTAAAATTATTTTTACTTTGTCTGAAATTTGTATTGTGGTTGACATTTTTATAATCTCCTATAATTAATTATAAATAACTATAATATTTAAATCTTTTGCTCTTTCGGAATTTTGGTTATAAATAACACGCCCCCACGATTATTTTAATTATCTAGAATTTCATCTTCTTTCCGAATTTCTTTGCAATCTTTTGCATCTGCTTTTGATTTAATCCTTGGGAGGGATCGAAGTTTTCTAAGTCTCCACTGCCTGATGCTAAATCTTTTAGAATTCTATATTGTTTTATTAACTGTCTAATATCTGAGGTTGTTGTTCCACTACCTTTTGCTATACGTCCAAGACGGGTTGTTTGTTTTTCAATTATTTCAGGATTATTTATTTCTTCTTTTGTCATTGAATCAATTGCATGTTGCCATTTTTTTACTTTTTCTTCTTGAGTGTTCAGAAGATTATCTGGAATCTTTGTTTTTCCTAAACCTGGAATCATTTCAACAAGTTTTGAAAAACTTCCTATGTTGCCCATTTGTTTTATTTGTTCTTGGAAATCTCTTAAATTAAATTCTCCTGATTCTAATCTTTCTTTTGTTTTTGTTTGAGACTTTTCATCAATTGCTGATTGAACTTTTTCTAAAAGCCCATCTAAATCTCCGAGTCCTAAAAGTCTTGAAATAAATGCTTCTGGATTAAATGTTTCAAAGTCATTTGCTTTTTCACCTGTTCCAATAAAAAATACAGGCGCTTTTGTTTCATTGCAAGCTGTTAATGCCCCCCCTGCTTTTGCAGTAGAATCCATTCTTGTAATTATTACCCCGTTAATATTGCATGCTTCTTGGAATTTTAATGCTTGATTTTTAGCTGCCTGGCCAATGTCTGCTGATATTGTTAAAATAACATAATCTGGATTAATTTCTTTTTCTAATTGTTTAATTTCATCTACTAATTCTTTATCTAGGTCATGGCGTCCCGCTGTATCAATTATTATAAGATCAAATTTATCTAGATCTTTTTTATATTTTTTATAAATATTTAATGCTTTTTTCTCGGTTTTATCAATAAATACTGGAATTTTTACCTGGGCTCCTAATTGTTCTAGTTGATGTGCTGCTGCTGGTCTATGAACATCTAGACCTAGCATTGCAACTTTAAATCCTCTTTTTGAATAATAGGCTGCAAGTTTAGATGTTGTTGTTGTTTTTCCCTGGCCATAGAGGCCAAGCAACATTATTTTATTATTTTTCCCTTTTTCTATTTTTAATTCATGTTTTTCTTTTCCTAGAAGATTAAGAATTTCATCATGAAGTATTTTTGTAAGATGTTCTTTTTTTTCTATTCCTTTTATTTTTTCATCTTCTGCTTCTTTTTTTATCCTATCGCTTAATTCCTTTACTAAGTGAACATTAACATCTGCTTGAATTAATGCCCTTTGTAAATCTTTAACAATAATTTCTATTGTTTTTTTGTCTATAAATATAGCTCCTGCTATTTTGTCAAATCCTTTTTTCAAAGCAGAGCCTAGTGATTCTAGCATGATTTACCTAAAGAATATAGGTTTAAGAATTTTGCCTTATAAAATTTTGAACCATATAAACTAACTCTTCTTAAATTAAGGTTTTTGAAGGTTATAGGGTTTTTGATTTAGGGGTTTTATATGAGTATTAATCTCAAACAAGATTCTGTAAAGTGAACGGGTGATGAAATTAGTTTCTATAGAAAAGAGAAATGTTTAAATATATAAGATATCTATAGATATCTATGAGGAAGATAAAA
>JAGVIM010000260.1 GCA_020056045.1 Nanobdellota archaeon
AAATACTTCAATTTGATTGAGGAGAATTGAAGTCGCCAAAAATTCAAAGAATTTTTTAGCGCTTGGCAGCCTCATTTTATATGTTATTGGAAATAACATCAAAAAAATAAGTTAAAAATTTTCTAATTCTCTAAACTTAAAAGCTCTATTTTTTATAAAAAAATAAACAAAAACCTTTTTAAATGAACTTTTTCTATAGAATTTATGACAAAGGGATTATATTATCATTTAAAGCAAGCCTGGAAAAAACCAGATCCAGTAAGACTAAGAGAATTAATGACTGAATGGCGTTCTGAACAAGCAGTTACAAAAATAGAGCATGCAACAAGAATAGACCGTGCTAGAGCCCTAGGATATAAAGCAAAAAAAGGTTTTGTAATTGCAAGAGTAAAGGTTCCAAGAGGAGGAAGACAAAGACATAGAACAAATAAAGGAAGAAGATCAAAAAGACACACAATAAGAAAGGTTGTTACAATGAATTACAGATGGGTTTCAGAACAAAGAGCACAAAAATATTTTCCAAACCTGGAAGTTTTAAATTCCTATAATGTAGGAAAAGATGGTAAATCTTATTTCTATGAAGTTATTTTAGTAGATCCAGCTAGACCTGAAATTATAAAAGATAAAAAGATTAACTGGATTTGTAAAAAAACAAATCAACATAGGGTTAATAGAGGTTTGACAAGTGCAGGTAAGAAATCAAGAGGATTGAGATCAAAATCACCTACAAATAACGCAAGACCTAGTGTTAGAAGGATGTATATTACCAATAAAAGAGATAGAAGATATCCCCATAGGTAATATTTTTTAAAAATTGTTTCTATTATTTCTTAAAAACATTTAATAAATTTATATTCCTAATTCCTTACAAGCTGCCCTTCTAAAATAATCATTCAATCCATGGACTCGGGTATATTCGCATACCTCATATTCACCTAAAACAACCTTTTCAACAGGAATTTTCCTGATTCTTGCAGTATATCTTTTTAATTCCCCTTCTAATGAAGAACTACCTTGACTTTCTTGAACCTCACAATAATGTGAACCAAAAAAATAAGTATTAATCCATACTTCTCTTGAAGCAATATTATCATTATTAGCATCAGCAAGCAGAATTGAGTCCATAGTATTCAAACTATGTGGATTAGGATCTGATGTTTCAATCTTTTCATATTTGACCCTTAAAGCATGAGCTCGCGATATTAAAAAATCAACAGTTAAAGGAACTCCTACATCATGACCTAAACCTTGGCTCAATAGATGCTTTTCATCACAAATCCAGTTTGCAATAGGATGATAACCTGTTCCTAACATTCCCATAATATTTTATTAAATAAAAAGTATTTAAAGATAATTATATTAAATAATGTATAAAAAATAAGTAATATCAAAAAATGCAATACAAAGAACTATGTGAGGTCTATGAAGAACTTGAAAAAAATCCCTCAAGATTAAAAAAGACTGCAATTTTGTCTGAGTTTTTATTAAAAATAAAAAATTCTAGCCATCCCCAAATAATTTACCTAATTCAGGGAAAAGCATTTCCAGATTATTCAGAAAAAGAATTTGGAATATCAGAACAGCTTTGTATAAAAGCTCTAGAAAGAGCTTCAGGGATTTCATCAAAAGAAATTGTTAACAAATGGAGAAAAATAGGAGATCTTGGAAAAGTTGCAGAAGAAGTGATGTCTAAGAAAAAGCAAAATACTCTTTTTTCCAAGAAACTGACAACTGAAAAAGTTCTAGATAATTTGAGAAAACTTCCTGAACTAATTGGAAAAGGAACTGTTGACAAAAAAATGTCTTTAATTTCAGAACTTTTAACTTCGGCATCAGGAATAGAGGCAAAATATATTATTAGAACACTATTAAATGATTTAAGAATAGGAGTTGCATCAGGAACAATAAGAGATGCAATTGTTTGGGCTTATTTTGGAAATCCCACAGATGAAACAAAAGAAGAAATAAAACAAGCGAATAAAGCAGTTCAAGAGTCCTATGATAAAGCAAATGATT
>JAGVIM010000049.1 GCA_020056045.1 Nanobdellota archaeon
CAGTTAATTTTGAAACAGCTCTCCCTACTCCTATTTTGCTATCAAGCTGCTGCTTGATTAATTCAAGTTCAGCATCCATCTTTTTTCCAATATTATCAATAATATCCAACCTTGTTTCCTGTAAAGTTTGCTTGAATTCTTTATTATTTGAAAATCTATCGTTTGCATTAACAAAGTCTTCGTAAGCTATTGCAGATTGCTGATTTTGGTTTTCAGCAATTGCAAGTTTATCATAAACTTGAGCAAGAATTTCTGGTTTCAAATCTTTATTTTCCTTTAAGAAAGTTAATTCTTGAATTGCATCCTTTGGTTTGTTTAAACCAATTAATGAATTTGCAATTCCAATTGAATAAGCTACTTTTTCTTCAGGAGTATTTGCTGATTTTTTAAGTTTAGTATATAATTCATTTATTCTTTCATAATCTTTTGTTGATTGTTGATATTCTTTAGATTCTGATATTGGCCTGTTTAAGACTATTCCATATGGCTTGAAATCATTTCGTGCTGAATCAAAATATCTTTCAAATGAGCCATCCTTTAAATCCAGAGAAACAAGCAAGTTTCTTTTAACATCAGTTTCAAGAGGCTTTAAATCTCCTGAAACTTTTTTTGTATATCCTTTTAATGCAAAATAATTCTTCCCATCTTCAGAATATCCTATCACTTTTTCTTTTCCATCAATCACTCTTGTTTTTAAATCAATATTTTCTCCTGCAATATTTAATCTTATCATACCTTCTTGCATTACTTTTTGTGAATTTTCATTTATTCTCTCACTATATAAATAAATCAATTCTTTTGCAGCCTGAATTTTTAATTCAGAGTTAGATGTTTCTTGAACATAATTTTCAAGCCTGTTAATTGCAGAACTATAATCATTTTTTGATAATGATTCTTGATTTAAGATTCTAATTTTTGCAAGTTCGTAAAATGAAATTTCATTTGAGGTCTTTGTTTTATCATTTTCATAAGGAAAAATATTCAATTCTTCTATTTTTCCATCAAGTTGTTTTAAAAGTTCATTTGTTTTTTCAGTAATGTATTTGCTTAAAACATAGGACTTTGTGTCTTCTTTTCCATTAATAAATGAAGTTATTTTAAAGCTATCTTCTGCTTCATTTACTTCTGAAATGGTTTTAATATTTTCCTTGTAGGAATTTACTTTAAATGATTCTAGATTTTCTGCATTTCCAGAAAGAAAACTTTTCGTATCTAGAAATGTTTCTCCATAAATTGAATAAAGAATATGCTTTTTATTATCAATTATTGCATTTCCATTTTTTACATTAAAAATATTATTATTTCTATCAAATTCTGTAAAAGTGCTTGAGGCAGTTCCTTGATAATTTAATATTATACTTTTTTTATAATTTATATCCCCTTTAATCTGAACTTTTGAAAAGTCTTCTGAAAATGATATTGCATTTCTTTCAAAATTAACTATATTTTCCCCATTTAAAAAAATATCAATTGGCTTGTTTGAGATTATCTTATCTGACTTATATCTTGCTTCTGTTATTGATTCAGAACTTATTTTATAAATATCTTGATTATCATTAAGATATGCATGAAAATCATTTGATTTAACAAAACTTAATGCACCAAATCTTAATTCCCCATTTTTAACTTCAAGTAATTTATTTTCCAGATCAAATTTTACATAAGTTCCTTCTTTTAGTGTAAACCTGAATTTGTTTCCATTAATATTTGCAGAACTTTCTTTTGTTCCAGAAAATTCGGTATAGATTACTTTTTCATTTTTATCTATTTTAATTTCAGCATATTTAATATCAGAAAACTTGCTATTTTCAAGTTCTATACTCCCTGTTCCAGAAAGTTTTAATATTTTATTTTCGCCTTGTTCTGTTAAAGAAAATTTAGATTTTTTAGTTAAAGATAATTTAATACTTCCATCCCGTGTTTGAATAAACCCTTCTCCTTCTGTTTCAAAAGATGTCTCCTTTGTTTCTAGATTATATTTTATTTTTATAGTAGTTCCTGATTTTAATTTTGCTTCATAAATTGATTTTCCATTTATTATTAGGGGCTTTAATTCCTCTCCGTAATTTTGATTTAATTTTAATTCTGAAGGATTGCTTGTTTTTTCAAATTGGTAATTATTTGAAATTTCAAGTAATTTATCCCCCTCTTTTGAATTAAGAATAAGACCTTCATTTGTAAGTTCTAATAAACCTTCTTTGAAATTATAAGAACCAAAATCCTTGAGATTTTTTAATGCATCTATTGTTTGTTTCATTGATGGATTTTGAGAAATAAGATTTAACAACTGAATTTTTGTTGATTCAAGCTTAGCACCTGATAATCCGGATATATTTATTGTTCCTCCTGACACTTTGTTAATAGAATTGCTTTCATCTGCAGATGGAGCTTTTGTTGAGGATAATGCAAATGAAATGACTTTTCCAATATCTAAATATTCTTGACTTCCAGAATTATAATACAAATTTCCAAAATAATCATATTTTAATTTAAATAAAGAAATTTCTGATGATAAAATGGTATTTATTGAAATAAATAATAGTATTACAAATAATAAATATTTTATGTTTATTTTTTTAATTTTGTTAAATTGTCTTATTTGTTTCATTTTCTATAAAATTTCCAGCAAATTCAAAGCTATAGGGGATGTTATTTAATCTTGAATTGTTTGAAAAGTCATTAATTAAATAAATATAGTCAGTTTCATTATATGAAATAACTGAAATATTATAAGGCAAAGAAGAGATATAAGTTAATGAAATCATTAAAGGATTTTTAACCTGTTTATTGATTATTTCATTTGAAATAGAATGAATATCTCCAAGCATTACAGGAATTTCTAATTGATATAGTTCATTTAACCTTGCTGAGTTATTTCCTTTTGAAATTGTTATTGGAAATTTTGTTTTAATAATAACGGAGTCATTGGAGATTATTGTTTTTGATAGAGACTTTTCTTCTTTAATATTTACGCTACTATTTTCCAAGATACTTTCATCAAAACACTCTGGAAGTCTTGAGTCTATATAATGAGAAATCTCATTTTCTATCTCAAATTTTGATGGAAGAACATTCCTTTTATTTAAAAAACCATAATGAATTAAAGAAAAATTAGTAAAAAGATAATTATTATTTAATTCAATCTTTCCACCCTGAATTCCAATTATTCTTATTGCATTAACTCCTGACTGAAATATGCAATCATAAGTATAAGAATTAATTTGAGATATTTCAGAAGACAAATATTTTTGTTGATATAAATTTTTAAGAGGTTCTTTCAAAAGAAAAAGAAAAATTATAATTGCACAGATAAAAATACAGATTATTATAAAAATAGTCACTTGCCCCCTTTTTTCATCTTTTTTCATGAAACTTATAAATAAAGCTTATTTTAATGCTTTTTGCTTTATTTGTTGGCTAATGTTTTATTTAAGTTCGTTGTAAATATCCTAAAAAGCAATATAAATGTTCAACAACTGTAAAAGATTACAGGGTAGTGATTACACTACTGTGCTGGATTATATATTATGGGAAATATACTTTAGAAATGATTAATCTGCTCATTACTATCTATTATCTTAATGTCTTTACAAATATTTCCTCATATCAAGAACATTTGTGAAAATAATCTCGCAGTCGTTAAATTTCATTTTTTTGTTTTCTCCTTTATAACTCACAATAATTGCCCTTTTGGGTTTATATGACTCTATAAATGAAACCAAATTTCTTTCAATTTTATCTGGAGAAGTTAGCTTGACTTCAATGGGTATTAATTCATTATCTTTTTCAATAATAAAATCAACTTCCATTTTTGTCTTTGTTCTCCAATATTTTATATTAAGCCCTAGTTTTATTAATTCTGAAAAAACATAATTTTCAAATAATCTTCCTTCAGGCTCTGTATCAAAACTTTTAGAGATAATATTTCTCATTCCTGTATCAATAAAATAAATTTTTGGCTGTTTTGTAATTTCTTTTGTTTTGTTATTAAAAAAAGGCTGAACTCTTGCTATCAAATAACTTTTCTCCATAGCATCAAGATATTTTTTAAGAGTCTGAAAAGAAATTTTAATATCTCTTGAAATATTTTCATAGGATACCAATCCCCCTATGTTTAAAGAAAGATATCTTGTAAATTCTTCTAAAGACTTTATGTCTTCAATGGAAAAAGTTCTAGCTATATCCTTTAAGACCATAGTATCATATAAATCTTTTAAGATTGATTTTTTTAATTCAATATCCTCAACAGTAACAATCTTTGGATACCCTCCATAAGTCATATGTTCCCAAAGATTTCTCTCAAAAACTTCATTTGTAAATGCTTTTTGGTCTTTTGAATCTAAAAATTCTTTAATTGAAAAAGGATATAGTTTAATTATAGAAACTCTGCCAACAAGATAAGATAAGACCTCTTTACTTAAAATAAATTCTGATGAAGAAGTTATCCATAATTTCTTTCCTGTATCTGCAAGATATTTTAATTTTCTTCCAGCATCCTTGCAATACTGAACTTCATCTAGAATAGTAATCTCATAACCCTCAATATATTGTTTTTCAAATTTTTTTATGTCTTCTTCAAATAGATTTCTTATGTCTGGATCATCAAATAATAAATAAGAAGATTTTAATTTTTTTAGTTGTTCTTTTAAAAATGTAGTTTTACCGCTTTGTCTTGCTCCAACTACTGCTAGTACTGGATAGACTGTATCTAACTTTTCAAATTTTTCCTTTATTTCCCTTTGAATATACATAATAATTCTAATAATCTACTATATTTAAATCTTACTAAAGTTAAACTTAACTTAAAGATTAGTTATAC
>JAGVIM010000250.1 GCA_020056045.1 Nanobdellota archaeon
TTCACAGGCATTCATAAGGAAATTAAAAAAATGAAGAAACCAATTAATATGTCGTTAGGAAATATTAACGGGATAAAACAGCTTAACCTAAAGATACAAATAATTAAAAACTTCCTAATAATTAATTTTTAATGAAAGTAGCATATTTAGGCCCTGTAAAAACTTATACTGAAAAAGTAGCAATAGAAACATTTCCAGATCTAGAACTAATTCCCATGCAACCAATAATTAAAGTAGTTAAGGCAGTTGAAAATAAAGAAGTTGATTTTGGGATTGTTCCATTGGAAAATTTCTATGAAGGAGAGGTAAGGGAAACTCTTGATGCACTTACTGAATGTAAAAATACTTTTATAATAAAAGACAAAGCAATTCAGATAATACACTGTTTAGGAGTTCCTAAAGATAACAAAAAAATTGAAAAAATATACTCTAAAGACCAGGCCTTAGGTCAGTGTGGAAAATATATTTATGAAAATTACCCTAATATAATTACAATTGCAACCTCCAGCACTTCAGAAGCAGTTGAAAAAATTGCAAAAGAAAAATTATTAGACTCAGCTGCAATTGCATCTGAAGAAGCATTAAAAAACTATGGATTTAAAATAATTGCAAAAGATTTATGCAAAAATAATAAAACAAGGTTTGCTGTTCTTGGAAGAGAGAAAAATAAACCCTCTGGAAAAGATAAGACCTTTTTGGTTTTCCATCCAATTGAAAAAGACAAACCAGGAACATCGCATGGGAGTCTTGGATTTTTTCCAATCTTGGGATTAATTTAGAGTATATACAATCAAGACCTGATGGCAAAGGAGGATATTATTTTTATATTGAGTTAACAGGTCATGAAAATGAAGAACCTGTTCAGATAGCACTAAAAGCATTAAAATATGCACTAGACCCTGAGAATAAATATCCAGAGTCCTTAAAAATTCTTGGAAGCTATCCAAATACAGACTGGAAAAATAAAATATAAAATGAAAATCAATATAGTTGGTGGAAGTGGAATAATGGGCTCAGTCCATAAACCTGTCTTAGAAGCAGCAGGCCATAAGGTTATTATTTCTGGGAGAAATTCCACTCCAACAATGGAAGAAGCAGCACAAAATTCTGATTTAACAATTATCTCAGTTCCAATACCAGTAACAGAAGATGTTATTAAGAAAATAGCATCACATTGCACCGCAATAATGGATTTCACAAGTCTGAAAAACTTTCCATTAAATGCAATGTTAAAATATTCTCCAAAAAATTGTGAGGTGGGAGGATTACATCCATTATACGGAAGTGTTTCTTCAATAAAGGATGAGACAGTAATATACTGTCCAACAGAAAGATCAGGAAAAAAATGTCAGGAAATTATTGATGCATTAAAGTTAGCTGGTGCAGAAATAATAACTGCAACTCCGGAAGAGCATGATCTTAAAATAGCCCTAACTCAAAATGCAAGAATAAAAATATTAGAAGCCTATGCGCTTTTAATAAAAGATTCTAAAATGACCATTGAAGAAGCATATAAATTTTCACCTCCGCCAACAAAAAAAATACTTGATTTAATAGCAAGGCAGGTAAATGAAAATAATGATGAAATGTACAAAGCAATGCAAAAATATAATCCTTCAGATAAGAAAATAAAAGAAAATTTAATAAAAATATTAAAAAATCCAGAAAATGCGCCAGAAAAAATAAGAGAATTATTTAATGACAATCTTAAGTCAGCTCAGGAAAGAGCAAAAAAAGCAATAGAGAATCAAACCTCATAAAGAAACCTTTAAAAATCACCTATTCTTCTAATTTTCATGGCAAATCAAGGTATAAGCATGCCTTCAATGGGCGGCGGTTTAATAAGATATAATGAAGAATACAAGAGCAAATTTATACTTAAACCTACTCATGTAGTTTTATTTGTAATATTAATAACAGCTTTTGTTCTTGCATTAAAAATTCTTAGCCCGATTAAATAAAATGTTTCCAGGACTAGACCCAAAAAAAATGAATGCTGTAATGAAACAAATGGGGATAGCTCAAGAAGAAATTGATGCAAAAAGAGTAATTATAGAGTGTGCTAATAAAAATATAATAATTTCAGATCCTTCTGTTACAAAAATAAAAATGCAAGGCCAAATAAGTTTTCAAATTACAGGAGATGTTTCTGAAGAAGAAGCAAGCTCATCATCTGAAGATGATGAGGATTCCAAATTTGTAGAAGACATTAAAACTATAATTGAAAAAACAGGATGTTCTGAAGAACAAGCAAAAAAAGCTTTAAATGATACAGACAATGATCTAGCAGAAGCAATATTAAGTTTAAGTTAAAATTTAGTCATTAAATAAAAAAGGTTAATTCTACAGACTAATCTAAAAACATTTAACATTCCTGATAAAATCAAAAAAACAATGTGCCACCACATCCTAAAGGTTTTTTACTGCGGTAAAAAATCGCCTGCTGGCGAGTGTGGTTTGATTGGCCCTTGTTTTTAGGACCTCAAGAATTGAAAATAGTATCATTTGCTACGACCCCATAATAAATTATGGAGTTTTCAATTCTTGACATAATAAATCTAACTCACACTATATGCATAAAAATTATTAGAATACTTTTAAGTTTAAATTTTTTTTAAATAATGGGATATATTCCTCCCAAGTACCAATATCATTAAATCCTTGAGGAGTTAAACAAAGTTGCATCTTATATTTACTCTTATTTTGAATACAATATTTTACAATTTGAGTAGTTGTATATAATTCAAGAGAATCTGTCTTAGATATAGATTTATCTATCTTAGATATAGATTTGTCTAACTTACTTAATCTATTTGAAAGTATTATTATTCCACCTTTTGCAAGATTCCCAAAATCAGAATCCCGGGGTTTTTCTATTATATCTATAGGATTCAATTCACCATCTTCTTTAATTATAGCAAACTTTGAAATGTCTTTAACCCTTGCAACATTAAATGTAATATCTGTTTTATTTAGTTTATGTTTTTTAACCATTTCTTTAATAAAATCATTTTCAGGAAAATAATTATCACAATCTGCAATAAGAACATCTTCATCTCCAATAAGATTTTGACATCTATAAAATGCTCCTGCATTACCATCAAGAACATCTTGAAAAACATATTTTATTCTACAGTTATAATCACTTCCATCATTTAATAAACATTTAATCAAATCAGCTTTATAATTAACTACTATAAATATATCTGTAATTTTTGCAGAAACTATCTGAAAAATAAGCCTTTCTATAACAGATCTAAAAGAATTATCTGAATTCAATTCTATAGGCATTAAAGCCTTAGGCATTATTTTTGAATAAGGCAAAAGTCTGCTTCCTTTCCCTGCTGCAAGAATTACGGCTTTCATTAAATTTTTATTTTACGAATTTATTTATTTTAGATTAATATTTAAATCAAGGTTATTTATTTTTTTAGGAACCCTTTAATTGGTCTTTTAATATTAGTATCTTAGCAAAGGTTTATAATGTTTTCCTTTATTTTAAACCTAAGTTAGGGGTAAATTACTAAACTATTTATGAAAGGTTTAATACTATATCTTGAGATTGGTCATGGTTTTAAGTCTCCTGCAATTGCTATACAAGAAAGCTTAAACGATCTAGGAGTAGAATCATTAGCATTAGATGCTTTTTCGGCACTTAACTCTAATCTTATAGATAAATTTTTTAAAAAAGGTTGGAATACTTGTCTAAAACACCCATTTATTTTTGATATAATCTACAAATTAACTGATAACAAATTTAGATTTTTAGAATTAGCCCTATTACCTCTTTTTGAAAAAAAGATACTTAATCAACTAAAAACAATTAATCCAGATTTTATTATTTCTACACATTTTACTACCACTTTTTTATACTCTTTAATCATTAAAAAACATAAACTAAATATACCTTTCTTTGCATTTAATGGAGATGCAGTAACTAGCCATAGCTATTGGGTATCTAATGACTTATGTAACTATTACATTTCTACAAAAGAGGGTTATAATTCTATGATCCAGTGTGGACAAGATCCTAAAAAACTAACTTTGTCTAGTTTTCCCATAGATAAAAAATTTAAAAAAAAATTTGATTCCCAAAAGAAAGAAAGAAAGAAACTAGGATTAAATAATAATTTTACTCTGTTAATTGTTCTTGGAGGTATGGGTATAGGAAACGCTAGAGAAATTATAGATAAATTAGAGGAAAAAAATATAAAAATACAAATTATTGTAGGATGCGGAAGAAATGAGAAATTAAAAAAAGAAATAACAAATTTAAGTTTATCTCTAAAAAATGTTAACATAAAAGTTTTGGGATTTGTTAATAATATGCAAGATTACCTATATTGTTCAGATATTGTTGTAGGAAAATCTGGATTAAATTTTTTATTTGAAAGCATTTATTTTAAAAAACCATTTATAGTAAGTATGGCTATGGCAAATGAAAAATTTGCAGCTAAGTATATAGTAGATAACAATCTAGGATTTTGGCCAAAAGATATAGAAGAATTAGTAAAAAAAATCTCTTTATTAAAAGAGTCAAAAAAAGAACTTAATCAAATAAAAGAAAACATTGAAAAATTAAAAATTTCATTTAAAACAGATAGAATAACAAAAGATGTCCTAACTAAAACTATCAGATTCAAGAAAAATATATTATAATTTCTTTCAAAAACAGTTGATTACCAAAAAATCTTTAAACCCAGATCTTCTTATTTTAAAATGAAAATGATAGTACCTTGTGCTGGAAAATCAGCTAAATTTCCAAATATGAGACCAAATTATATGCTAACTCATCCTGACGGAAATTTAATGGTTAAAAAAGCTATAGAAGGAATCAAAGGTATAGAAAAAAAGGACATAATTATAACTTTATTAAAAGAACACGAAGAAAAATACAACATTGTAAAAGGTTTAAAAGAGAATATTGGTCAAGAGATACAAATTATCTTATTAGATGAGCCTACTAAAAGTCAATCTGAGGCGGTTTATAAAACCATTAAGAAAGCTAATATTAACGAAGAATTTTTTGTCAAGGACAGTGATAATACTTTTTTTATAGAAATTTCAGGAGAGTATAGTTTTGTTTGCTATTCTGATTTAGTTGAATATTCTGAGATAAATCCTGCAGATAAGAGCTATATACTAATGAATAATCAGGGATTTATATTACAGATGATAGAGAAAAAAATAATATCTCAGACATTTAATGTTGGAGGCTATTTTTTTAAGGATCCAAAGAAATTTATAAAAACTTATGAGAAGTTATCTAAAAAAGTAGATGAAAAAGATCTCTACATTTCATATATAATAGAAGACATGATAATTAATGAAAATGAAATATTTATGGGGAAAAAAGTATCAGATTATCATGATTGGGGAACAGCAGAAGATTGGTTTAAATATAGAAAAAAATTTAAGACCTATTTTTTTGACATAGATGGAATTTTTTTCAAAAATGCTGCACAATTTCATAATCCTCTTTGGATTAATACTACAATTAATATAAAAAATGTAAACAAATTAATAGAACTCTCTACAAGCCCATATAACCAAATATTTTTCATCACTTCCAGACCTGAAAGTTATAGAAAATTACTCGAAAAAGAATTTAAAAAATTAGGAATTAAATACTCTGAACTAATTATGGGGTGTCTTCATGCAAAAAGAATAATCGTTAATGATTTTTCAAATACTACCGGATTTCCTACTTGCGAGGCAATTAATATACCCAGAGACTCAGAAGATTTAGATAAATACTTAAATTCATAAAACAATGAAATTTATTAAAGATCTTATAGGTCATTCTGGTTGTAGAATAAGTCTTTATTCTTCTGAGAAAGGATACTTCATAAGAAAAATATCAAAATCTATTGAGTATAATCCTCGCTTAAAAAAACAGATGTTAAAACAAATTTTCTTTGCAGATAACCTTCAAAATGAAAAAATAAGAACACCAAAAATTATAAATCAGGGATACTCAAAAGGTTTATTTTTCTTTGATATGGAATTTATCAAAGGATTAACATTAATTGAGTACATTTTCAAAACAAATTTATCGGAATTAAAAAAAATAACCGGAGATTTATTAGAAATAATTTCTCTAACCGGATCAAAATCCTATGATGAAACATTAGATCTATCAAAAAAATTTTCAGAAAAAATAACAGAATTAAAAAAACAAGTTCCGGAAAGATTTTATGATTTATTAGAGGTTTTAAAAAAAGAATCAAAAGTACTTCCAAAAAAAAATAAAACATTTTGTCATGGAGACTTAGTTCTAGAAAATATAATCTATGATCCAATAGAAGAGGTTTATTATTTAATTGACTTTCAAGATGTTTTTATAGAACATTACTGGATGGATATTTCATTAATATTTCAGGATATTGATGAAGCATGGTATATGTTTAAACATCCAGAATTAGATCCAAAAATAATGAAGATAAAAATGGATTATATAAAAAATCTGATTTTTGATAAAATCGAAAAGAATTATATACCCTATCATCCCCTGTTTATATCTATGAAATTTTTTAGGATTATACCTTATACATTAGAAAAAGATCATGAATATCTAGAAATTGTAATATCTAAAAATCTTTCAAAACTATCTAAGGATCATGCAAATTAATTGAATTAGCATGGCAAGCATAGAATATTTATTTTAAAATAAATATCTTAAAAGATATAAGTTTACTTGACAATGAATTTAAAGAATCTTTAATTTTTTTAGAATCAAAAAAACAATGTGCCACCACACCTTAAAAGATGTGGTTTGTGACAGGCACTTGTTTTTAGGACCTCAAGAATTTTTAATTCTTGATGGTGCTCAAGATTTTACAA
>JAGVIM010000169.1 GCA_020056045.1 Nanobdellota archaeon
AGATAGAGATATCTTTCATAAGAACATCTGCGGATGTTCTGGGAAGAAACGAAATATTTATATATTAAATAGTATCCAATAAAATTGAACGAAATAGCTATATTTTGTTCAAGGAAATTAAACATGTTAAATGAAGATAAAATAAGGGGATTTTTGAATAGAATTATTCAAACAACAGAAGAGCTAAGTGAACAAAAGATAAAGGATAAAGGCAGTATACTCAAAAAGAGAAGTTATTATTTAGTAGCTGAGAAATATATCAGATTATTTCAAGAAAAGAAATTGAACCAAAGGATAATAATATTTCCAGGATTAAGGGGAATAGGTAAAACAACTCTTTTATTTCAGGTTTATAATTCTCTTTTAAAGGATAAAAAAATACCAAAAGAGAGACTATTATATGTAGATGCTGGAGAACTTAAGAATAATATTGGAGGCAATTTAATTGATCTGTTTAAAATATATGAAGAGGTTTATCTTGGAAATCCAATTGAAAAAGTTGAGGATAATATCTATGTTTTTATTGATGAAGCCCATTACGATCTAGAATGGCCTGGTTTTGTTAAAAGTCTCTTTGACAGATCTGATGGTAAAAAAAATATAATTGTTTTTATTAGTGGGTCTTCTGCACTGGCTCTAAGGGCTAATACAGACTTAAGTAGAAGAGCTGTTGTTGACCATTTGTATCCATTAACCTTCCAAGAATATCTTTTATTAAAATATAATTTTTATCCTCCAAAAGGGACTGCAGAAAAAATAAGAGTTTCATTGGAGAGTGATTTAGAATCTGCGCATTATATTTTATCCAATACTTATAACTCTTTGCAGGTATCTCTAACAAAACATGGAATCAATTTAGAAAATGCTATTTCCGAATTTTTAGCCTTAGGCGCATCTCCTCTAGCAATAACAGGAGGCCCATCTGATTTATATTTTAGATGGTGGATTGGGGTTTTAGACAAAGTTGTTCAACAAGACATACCTAGCTTTTCTCCATTAAGCAACAAAAAATCTGCTGAAATTTTTTCTTTGCTTAGATTTTTAGCAGAAAATATTTCTGCCCCCCAAAGCTATCAAAGTATAGCTTCTAGAATAGATGGTACACCAAAAAGCACAGTTCATAATATTTTTGAAGCATTAAAAAATTCTTGTTTATTAATAGAAATTTCTCCTGATGTAAATCCTCTTAAAAAAATGAATGTACCATCAAAATATTATTTTATGCATCCAACAATAAGGGCTTCATTATTATGGAGTGTTGGTAAATTTAAAAAAGATTTACTGTTAAATAATGCAGAATATTTTGGAATGTTCTTAGAGGATATTATTGCCTCAACATTATTAAGAAATAAAGAAAAAGGGAATATTATCCTAGAGGTCTCATTTGATTCTCAGAAAGGAGGGTCAGATTTTGTAATTAAAACTTCTAATAAGAATATAGCCATTGAATGTTGTTGGGGAAAAAAAGACTGTGGTCAATTAATAAAAACTATTGAAAGATTTAAATGCAAGTTTGGTATCTTAGTATCTAAAGTAAACTCAGTAACAATTGATTCCAATATTATAACTATACCAAGAGAATTATTACTTTTTATCTGATTTTATGACAGTTCCTATCCACATATCCATGATTAAAAATTCAAAAACTTTGTATGGGATATAAAAATAACCATAATCTCCCCATTCTGTTCCCCAACTATTTCTAAGAATTACTTGTTGTTTTTTATTATCATAGCCAACTGCAAGTACTGCATGACCTCCGAGAAGTGGTTCATAGGATTTAGGCATTGGAACAATGCCTGTTTTTGCAACACTTTCTGATTCAAAAGAAGAATATATCTTAATACCACAAACAACAGGATTTTTTTCTGCAAGTGAAGCCTTCAAAGAATCAAGATCCCAAACTTTTTGATATGCAGTTATTTTATATTTTATTGCATGCTTTAATGCTATTTTTGTTGGAGCATCTCTAAAATTAGCGATGATATAAGGATAGTCAGTTTCCGGACAAACACCTAACTTGTTTAATACTTTCATCCCATCTCGAAGTTCTGCTCCCGAATCCTCATTTATTGTTCCTTCAATTTTTCTTTCTTCATAATATAAAAATAATCTTGAAAGCAGAGTTAATTGGATGTTTGAACTGATAAGAATGTACTCACGAAGTCCAGAAACAATTGCATTTGCAGTGCAAGAACCAAGGTTTCCCTGGTCAACTACAGGAGAGCATTTTTTTATTAAATCCACCTTAGTTGGAAGTTCTGATATCTTCTTATATTTAATTGCTTTAAATGAGAAATCTCTTAAATCCTCTTTATCCTTTTTTAATTTGTAAATGTGTTTTGCTTTATACATCTTCATTTTTTCTTCAGCCTGACCTCTCCATTTTTAACTTCAACATCTAAATCATCTCCTTCTTTCAGCTTTGCTTCTTTGATAATATTCTCAGGCAAGACTATAACATACTTATGATATATCTTATCTCCTCTTTTTTTTGAGAGTTGTTTTTGAACCTTCATAGACTATGTAATTAAATGAATTATTTAAATATTTCTGTACCGAAACTACTTAAGAGTTAATATGTCTGTACCGAAAGATATATAAAGTGTCTGTACCTAAATATATTAAGCTTATATTCATCAGAGGGGATTTATCATTTTGCGAGAAAAACTCGTCGATGAATCCTCTCGTGAGGTTAGGAGAAAAAATTCAAATACTGTTTAAAATGCCACAAATTTATAGCTGAAGACAATTCAAATGAAAAATACTGCATGATAATTACTAAAAAAGGCCAGAAAATCATTGAGTTTGAATGTTTTCACTTTGAGTGTTGGAAAGAATTTTTTGACGATTCTATTAGGATTAAAATATAATTACTCTTTCTTTCTATTAATCTTATCTTTTTTATATAAGTTTTTAAAATTACTTTTTTTAATATATTTTTTAAGCCTTCCAGATCAGGCTCATTATCTTTTTGAAAACTTCTAATTTTTTCTCTTGCCTTGTTTTCAGAGATTAATAATATTAGAAATGAATTTAGGAGAAAAAAATTAAATAATATCCCTAAGAAAAAGAGGACAGTTGAAACTGAATGTAAATTCAAGTTTAAAATAGGAACATTAGAATAAGAACTTGAGAAAAAAATTACAATCGAAAGCAAAAAACTAAATGTTGCTAAAAATAACCCCCTTATTGGTTTTATGTTGCTTGAAAATGATTCTATTCTTTCAATTTCCTGCACAGACTCTAATGTTTTTTCAGTATTCTTTTTTAATGCATTTTCTATTACTCTTGTCCATTCTTCTTCTTTAAAATCCCCCATTGTATCTATAAAACTATCCTGAAGACTTTTTATTTTTCTAAATATAAATCCATAGAAAACAGATATGAATGTTAAAATTCCTATAGAAATCATAATAGAATTAAAGGGTTGGTTCTTGATAAAACCCTCTCCACCATTAAAGTATACAAAAACAATTAAACCAAATTCGATTAAGAATAAATACCATAATCTTTCAAATTCCTTATCCATTTTATCTATGCATCACTATTTTTAAAATAATTACTCCTGCTCCGGTTCCAAAAGCACCGAGTAGTAAGCCAC
This sequence comes from Nanobdellota archaeon, assembly GCA_020056045.1. Taxonomy (GTDB): domain Archaea; phylum Nanobdellota; class Nanobdellia; order Pacearchaeales; family GW2011-AR1; genus ARS1285. The sequence continues at coordinate 3,605 of JAGVIM010000169.1, forward strand.
TTATAAAAAATCTACCTGCAAATGCAGGAAAAGATAATGATCCTATCACTCCTCCAATAAAAAACAAAATTAAAAATACAACTGCATATACTATAATCTCTTCACCCTGTGCTTTCTTGTTCATTTTAACCCTCTTTTCTTCTAGAAAAGAATCAAAGATCATATATTTAGGTAATATTTAAACCTTTCGCTTGGTACTAAGCACTTGATAGTGAAAACACAAATTTAAATACTTAATTTATTTAAATATTTCATGAAAAAAGAGGTTGATAATAGTTCTCCATTTGAACGTGAGTCTGAAACTCATGAAAAAATTCATTCTCACTTAAAGGCCCATCCTAGAGGATTAACAACCCAGGAAATAGAACAACAGACAAATATTTCTAGAAAGGCTGTTGAAAAGCATTTGCAAATGCTTTTGTTTTCTAATGATATTTACATGAAACAAGTTGGAAGTGCAAGAATATATTATCCAAATCATAGATATCACCACCTAGATTTCCAATATTTTGATATAGGAAAAAAGAGATTTTACATAGACTTGATTGAAAATGATTATGGCAAATCCATACTTGTCCAGCAGAAAATAAAAGAGGCTGATAAGTGGATTACAAAGGGAAGTGTGTTTATTCCGCTTGAAGCTGGAGAAGAGTTTCTAAAGAAACTCAAGGGAGTTTTGAGTTCAAAAAAGTTAAAAATGGGGGCTGAAAAAAATGGAAAATAAGATGGAAACCCAAATATTAAAACAAAAAAAGGAAGAAGAATATCTTAAACTAAGAAATCTAGATTGGCTTAGCAGTGTATGGAAGATCACAACAGTTAATCCAAAATTTCAAAAATTTGAATTAGGAGAATCTCATTCAGCATCTTTTCCAGAAGAAGTGGCTTATCGTTTGATTTCTTTATTTAGTAAAGAAGGAGATTATATTCTAGATCCTTTTTGTGGAAGCGGTACAACAAATTATGTTGCTTTAGCATTGGGAAGAAAAACTATGGGCTATGATATAGAAGAAAAATATATTAATTTGACTAAAAAAAGAGTTTTTGGCAAGGGTCTATTATTTTGTAAATCTTCTGAGGATATGAATGAAGTTTTTGATAATAGCATACAATTATGCATAACCTCTCCCCCATATCTTAACGTAAGAAATTATTCTAATAATATTGAAAATATAGGTAACATGAATGATCCCTACCCCAAATTAAATAAAGTATTTGAAGAGGTTTATAGGAAATTAAAAAAAGGAGGTTATTTTTGTTTAAATGTAGCCGGAATTGCTGAGGAAGGATATCTCAATACTTTTCCGTTTGATTTGATAAACTTATGTAAAGATATAGGATTTAAATTAAGAAGTAGTATTATTTGGGATAAAGGAATAACAATAAAAGATTGGAATATTAAAAATAATGAAATAGCAGAAAACCACGAGTATATTTGGGTTTTTAAAAAATAAATAATAAAATGGAAAAAGAAATTAACTTTGAATCTTGGGATTTTAAAAATTCTAATACAAAAGAATACACTCACTGTGTAAATACCTATCCTGCAATGATGATACCTCCTGTTGCTAGAAGGTTAATTAACCTTTATGGAAAAGATGCAAAAAACTTAATAGATCCATTTATGGGTTCTGGAACTTCCCTAGTTGAAGCATCCATAGTATCTAATATAAAAGAGGTCTATGGATTTGATTTGAACCCTCTTGCTATACTAATCTCTAGGGTTAAAACAACCCCCCTAGATATCTCTAAGTTAGAGAGTAATTTATCAATTATATTATCTAACAAAGAACAAGGTAATATTCCAGATTTCAAAAACATTGAATTTTGGTTTAAACCAAATGTTATTAAAAAATTAGCAATAATAAAAACCGCTATAAATAAAATTGAAGATGAAAATATTAAAAATTTCTTTTTAGCAACTTTTTCCGAAACTGTAAGAACTGTTTCAAATACAAGAAACGGTGAGTTTAAATTGTATAGGATGTCAAAAGAAAGTTTAGAAAAGCATAATCCGGATGTAATGAAAGAATTTGAAAAACTTTCTTTAAAAAATATCAATGGGATGAAAGAATATTTATCAAAAAGAATACCAACAAAGATTAATATTCTAAATACTAGTTCAATGAATGAATTACCAATAAAACCTTTCAGTGTTGATTTATTAATTACAAGTCCACCCTATGGAGATAGCCGGACCACAGTAGCTTATGGTCAGTTTTCAAGATTAGCCTTACAATGGTTAGAATATGAAGATGTTGCAAGTTTAGACAATAGACTTTTAGGTGGAAAGGCAAGCAAGAAATTAGAAGTAAAAATAAACTCCCCTATATTAAAAAAGGTTATTAAAAAGATTGCAGAAAAAGATGAGAAAAGGGCAAGAGAAGTTTTAAGTTTTTATGAAGATTTTGATAATTGTGTTATTCAACTAAATAAGGTCATGGCTAAAAATAGTTTTATCTGTTTTGTTGTTGGTAATAGAACTGTTAAGGGGATAAATATACCTACTGATAAAATAATGACTGAAATGTTTCAAGCGAGGGGCAATTACAAATATATTACAACATATTACAGAAATATTCCAAATAAAAGGATGCCCAGACTTAACTGCCCATCTAATAAGGCAGGAGAAAAATCAACAACTATGTGTAATGAGTTTATTTTTATTCTTCAAAAGAATTAATCTATTTTATATTTAATAAATACCTTATCCAAATCCCCTTTAAGGATTCTAAAACCAGAACCATGGTCGTGATGTTTTCCAATTAGTTTTATATTTTTAGTTTTTCTATAAACCCCTAATCTAAAATCATATTTTATTATTCCTTGTCTTATATAATCTAAAAACTTATCAAAAGTTAAACCCGAAAGAAGTATGGCGCTGTTAAATTTAAAGAGTTCTTTTCCATTTTCTTTTTTATGATCTGCCTCAATAAAGATAATATACCTACATTTATGTTCTATTATGTCTTTTAGTTTATCAAAAGGATAGTATGCAGTTACAGAATTATCTAAACTATTGGTTTCAAGATCCTTAACTCTAATAAATATTTTTTTATTTATATTATCTATTTCTAAAAGAAACCCATATTTTCCTTTACAAGTATTAAACTTATCTGCTGAAAATGTTGTATGTAGAATTTTAGCATCTTTGAATTCTCCATCAAGGTAACCAAATGTATTTCGTATAACATTATTAATACCTTTAGGATCTGGGGATTTAGTAAATAAAGTAACCATAGCATCTGAAAGTGCTCTTGCAGACTTTAATTCAATTAACCCCTTATAATCAGCAGATTTATCATTATTCTCAAAAATTCCTAACATATCCTCAGCAGTCTTTCCTATTCCGGTATCATGGAATCTTTTAGAGTCAATAAAACCCAACTCCCTCAGTTTCTTAAATTCTGCTTTAAACTCTTCTAAAATACTTTCATATTCCAAATCCATAAACATTCTAAGAAAAGTTCGTTTAAATAATTATGCGAATTCACTCCCCATCCTCACTTTCAATCAACCCACACCACTCACACTCTTCCTCTTTCCCACTATCTTTTGGACAAGGCCCACATAATAATTTAATCCCCCTCTTCCAAATATCTTCACCATCCTCTGATGATGTCTTCATCTTCACTAATTTTATCTATACTCTAATAATTTTCATCATCTTCATTTAAACTCCCCTATCAATCAAACTTACCTTGAAATCTTTTTCTATTCTCACAAAATTAACAATATCCTGCGATAATTCTTTTTTATTTATTTTAGAGCTGATTCTGGAATAATTTAACATTGATAAATCCTCATACAATCCCCGAGATTTAATTAGATTTGTTAATGTGGTTTTATCTTCAGGATAAATTATTTTATCATATGGTTTTACAGAACACATCTTATGTGTTCCAAAAATAAGTTCTTTATTTTCTAATTTTGCAATATTAATAAGCTCTGATTTAATATTATTTATTTTATCTTCTATTTCCTTTTGTTGCTTGTTTAGATTATCAAGCTCATCAACAAGGCTTTTATCTATGCTTTCCATTTTCTCTGTTTATAATAACACATTATTTATTTTGTCCTTTAGTTCAATAGGAATTAGGGCAGATTTATACAATTTTCCATCTGGATAAGGCATTTTTCCGATAAAAATTAACCCTCTGACAAGCAGCGACCCAATAGTGGATTTTGGGATTCCTTTATCTAACCACCAAAAATCCATTTCATCATCAAATTTATTCAATCTTGAATATTTGATATATCCTCCCTCTTTTAATATTAACTTTAAGACATATTTTGAATCTTCATTTAACCAATTTATAATTTTTTCAATTTCCTGATTGATTTTATCAGATATTAATTTTATTTTTTCTTCTTTTTTGTTTGATTTTATTTCATATAATCTGCAAATGGCATCAATCCATTGAGATGGATAATTCTTAAGCATAGCAGTAATTTTTTTATCCTTGTTTAAAATTTTATTTTGGATCTTTTTTATGTTATTTTCTTCAAACCAATCCATCAGTTCTTTAGGATCTTGGATTTTAAAAGCCCCTAAATCTGTTCTTTTTACAATAAAAGCACCACAAAATCTATACATATTATCAAACTCATGAATCCTCCCTTTGATTTCACGCCCTACTTTAAATAAATCCACATCCATTGTATCATACAACTTAATATTATAATTTTCACCTGTATCTGTTTTTTTAAGGATCACTTCAGGACCCGATATAGAAATTATTTTAAATTCTCCCCTTACAAAATTTTTCATCTTTAGTATACTCTGTTTTAAACTTTCGGGAATTTGAGGATTTTCCTTTACAAATTCTTCCACCATAGTCCTGCCTGTTTCAGAAAGGGGTTTTTCAATAATTAGCCAATCTAAAAAGTTTTTGAAATATAGTTCCTCATCATCCAATTCATAATTTTCATAAGGAAATTCATCAATAAACTTATCATAAAATTCTTCAAATCTATCACCATATTTTTTATCTGCAAATTCAAATATTTCCTGCTTGAAATTAGATTCATTTATCATTTTCTATCCTTTTGCAATACTTCAAATAAATCTTCATTCTTCTCACTTTTCGAGGATTTAATCAATTTATTATAATATTTAGGATATTCAACCTTGATCCTTTCAATCTTTACTTTGATATATTCATCCTTGCATTTATCTGAGCAGAACAATAGGACTTTTTCATCAGAAAATTGTGGAGATAAAAATATACCTGATTCAACTTCCTTTTTGCAGGTTTTGCATGTTTCTGCCATATCTTATTTTAATATCTCCGAACTTATAATTTTATCTATATTATTTTACACTCTTATTATTTTTCTTTTTCCTTATCTTGATTTCACCATCATTTGCTTCAGCTTCAAGTTCATACCCTTCAAGATTGGACTCTTTGACACATTGAGATGGGATAACTAAGGCATATTTATAATAATTCTTGTTTTTCATTTTATTTGATAATTGCTTTTGAATTCTCATATATCTCTAAAATATTCTGCATATTTATATTTGACGGAACATACTACTTAAAAGTTATAATTTGGGTACCTAAAGATTTATAAAGCCATTTTAATAATTTACCTCGGGGTGAATGAATTCAAAACAAAATCACTTGGAATAGGATGGAGAAGCAAAATTATACAAAAAAGAGCATCATTTTATATTTCTATAAATAAGCTAGTTGCACAAGGCAATGATTTGGAAAAAGGTCAGGAATTATATTCTTATCTTGCAGAAAGCCCTGATGAAAGAAAAATCATAATTACTTATCTTGATGGAAAAAAACAAGGAAATGAACATGATAAGAACTTAATCATGAAACACAAAAAAATTTAAACTAAGATATATTTAAAAAACCATGACTGAAGAAAATAAGAAAAATGATAGTGAAAGCAATACTCATATTGCTATTTTTAATGGAAAGGCTATTCGAAGAACCTGGTTTGCAGAAAGATGGTGGTTTGTTATTGAGGATATTATCTCTACTTTAACAGATTCTAATGATCCAAAGCAGTATATAAATAAAATGAAACAAAGGGATAATATACTTTCAGAAGCATGGGTACAAATTGTACATACCCTTCAAATCCAGACTACTGGTGGAAAGCAAGCTATGAATTGCTCTGATACAGAAGGAATTCTTAGGATAATCCAATCAATCCCCTCCAAAAAAGCAGAGCCCTTCAAAAGATGGCTTGCAAAAGTTGGTTATGAGAGAATACAGGAGATTGAAAACCCAGAACTCGCCCAGGAAAGGATGAAGAAGCTTTATGAATTAAAAGGGTATTCCAAAGATTGGATTGAAAAAAGATTAAGGGGAATAGCTATAAGGCAGGAATTGACTGATGAATGGAAAAACAGAGGCATGCGGCAAGAAATTGAATTTGCAATTCTTACAAATGAGATAAGCCAGGCGACTTTTGGAAAAACAGTTGAAGAATATAAGAAATTCAAAAAATTAAAAAAAGAAAATCTCAGAGACCATATGGATGACCTTGAACTTATATTCACAATGCTTGGAGAGGCTTCAACAACCGCAATAACAAAAGCAAAAGATGCTAAGGGGTTAGAGGAAAATAAGATTGCAGCAAGACAAGGTGGTGAAGTTGCAGGCAATGCAAGAAAAGAACTTGAATCAAAAACAGGAGAAGATGTTGTTACAGAAGAAAATTTTTTATTTATTCCTGAAAAGAAAAAGAAGAAAAGGAAGAAGTTGATAGATTCTTATCAGGAAATTATGTAAAGAACATTTCAACTCAAGGGAAAGTTTTTGCACCCACAATAACTTACACATAGATTATTTAAGATTTGTTTTACTAAAAATTTTGGTGATTAAAATGAATCTTGGAGAAGCATTAAGTCTATTAAAAAAGGAAAAAAGCAGGCTTGTAAGACTGATAACTTTAAGAAAAGATAATGTTTTTGTGGAAGAAGGAAAAAAGACTGAATTTGACCCTAAAAAAATATCTGAAGATATAGATAAAAAAATAGAAGATATAAGAAAATTAAAAATAAGGATTCTTAAAACAAATATAAATTCTAGATTAAAAGATGAGAGCCTCACAATTGCTGAAGCAATAATTAAGATAGGAGACATTAGGAGTAAATTGAGTAATTTATCTACTTTATTTGATAGAAGAAAAGAAAGATGGTATTTTGAAAAAGAACCTAAAAATTATATCTCTCAATTAGAAGAAACATTGATTGAAAAAGAAATAGAAAAACTCGAGCAGGAAAAAACACAGTTAGATAATAAAATACAGATGTCTAATTGGAATACTGAATTATTAAATCAATGAATTAATGCTTATCTATTTTATAGGTAAGAGGGCCAGAAAGATTAGGATAGCTTAAGAATTATATTACCAATATAAAAATTGGAGGACAAAATCCTTTACTGCTGTGTTGTGATGCCTTAAAGATTAAGGATTAATAATTAAGATTCAATCTTCAAGGACTAAAGCTCATTATCTTGACTAGATTTTTCTTATCTGGCCTTTTTAATTTAAATAGAAGAAATCACAATGAAAAATAAATGTCTTAAATGCTATGGATTTGGTTGGTGGGCAATCGGAGATTTAGTTCCTATTGGAGAAATGGATTTCAAAGAATATGGGAAATTTACTATTAAATGTCCTTGGTGTAATGCTGGATTTGTAAAAGGAGAAAGATATGAATTATTAAAAAAATTAAAGAAGCAAGAAGATGAAAAATAGAAAATATAGAATAATTAAAGATTGGATTATGAAAAATGGGGCATCAACTTTTGACTTAAAGAATAAAGATATTATACTTTGGGATGGAGGTTTATTTTATATTGAAGAAGAAAAGTACAAATCCCATAAAATTGTTGGTTATAAAAAACTGAAAAATGGATTTGTAGAGGTATTATTCAGTAAGAAGAAAATAGTTCCAAGAGAAAGATATAAAGCAGTAATGTGGTTTGAAGATTTGGATGAAACTATTAATTATTTTATTAGGATGAAAAAAATGTTGAATGGATTAGGTTATAGGACAAATAGGAAAATCAAATAAAAAATGATAATGAAAAAGCAAAAAATTGGGTTAGGTTTGGAAATAAAGTATGACAAAGTCATAAAGAAGCTTAAAAAAACAGGAATATCAAAAAACAAAGCAGAAGAGTTGGCTTTTCATTTCATGGAAATTGAATATTCTTTTGATGGATTTTTAAAAAATATAGACAATATACTTTCTTATAGGAATAAGAAAAAGATTTTAAATGAACTCAAGGATATATGGAATGAATTTGAAATTCATGTAGTATCAAGTCATATAATTCCAGTAAAAAAGATTATTATAGACTTGATTTGAAAAACTTTATATAACCGCCTCTAGGCATTAGACATTAGACATTAGACATTAATTACCTTATAGAAAGTAAAAACTTTTTATACTTACAAATTCTTTATTATACATGGTAGAATATTATGAACCTGAGGAACATTATCCTAAAGCAGACCCTGAAGAAATGCGAAAATGGGAAGAAAAAAGAAATAAAACCCTGGCTAGAAAAAGAGAAAACAGATTGGGACATATTCAAAGACATTTAACTAAGATATTATCAAATGAATTTCCAGAGGATGCCCCTGAATTTCAGATTGTTTATGAACCAATGACTAAATACCCTAAAGATAAAACAGGGCCGACTATTAAAGTTCCATATGATGATTCTCCAGCTTATAGATTTGTTATTGCTAAAAAAGATAATCCTCAAGAAAAATATGTGATAATGGAATTAATAAGATCAGATGTTGATAGAAATGTTAGAGTAACAGATATTCCTCAACATTATCAAATTAGAGGGTTAGGGAATGAGCATATAAAAGAAGGTATAGAAAAATTAAAAGGAAAAAAATCAAGAGGACTTGAACAAACCCGGGGAATTGCATCAATAATCCTGATAATTGGTAGTTTATTTTTTCTATCAAATAATATTACTGGGTACACTATAGCAAACATTACAAAAATTCTTTCTAATTCTATTGGAGTTGTTCTTTTTACAATTGGATTAATATCAGCAGCTTACTACTTTGTGAAAAGATAAATTATTCTTAAACACTGTTCAAACAACTGATGCTTCGCTTGATGAACCTCACCCATAACTTTCCTGTTATTAACATTATCAATAAACCCAAGAAATTTTAGTTAGCAACTGCTTCTAAAATTTCAATAATTATTTAATTTAAGACTTTAGCCCCTACAAACTCTGTTCAAACAGAATTTTTTGAATCATGTAGTGTTTAAAACACTGTTTGAACATAAACAAACAGTTCATAAATTAAAAATTAATTCAGATTAGAGTTATTTATTAAATATTAATAGTCTCTTTTGATTGTCATCCAAGTATATACTATTAACATAAAGAACATTACAAAAGAACTTCTAATGCCAAGGGCCTTAAGTAAGACTAAGTTTTTCTTCTTACCTATAACATATGCCCCAATACCTGTAACAAATAATAGAATAAACAGGGCTTCAATCATTATTGATTCCATAATAAGTATAGCTTTTTTTGGTTTTTAAAGCTTTACCTTTGATTAAAAGTTTTAAGCAAAATTCACGATCTTTTGCATTTAAAAACTTAACTAACTCCCTAAAAGTTAAGAAATTTAACTGATTTTATATTCGATAAAATCTATAGATTATAAAACTAAAAAAACTAATGTGTTGATGTAACATCACAGACCCTTCC
>JAGVIM010000083.1 GCA_020056045.1 Nanobdellota archaeon
GATATAAAAATAAAATAAAAAGTATATTTAAACCTGCCGATTAATAATTTTTAATAAAAATTGAAGAATGTTAAGTTTGACTCTGGACTTAACAATAACTCAAATTATTTAAACTATCTTTTCTATTATAAAACATGAAAGAAAAAAGTCTAGTAATTATAATAACTGCAATTCTTTTATTTATTGGTTTAATAATGCTATATATTATATTAGTTTCTTCTTTTGAATTTAATTTCTACAAAACAAGCCTGGAAATTAATGAAAATCAAGTAAAAGAAACACTTTATTATAATTCAGATGAAGATCACCATACCCTATTTAGAACATTTCAAACGCCAATTGAACCAATAAATGAAAATCCTACAATTAATAGTCAATTAATAAAAAATGTTGAATGTAATTCGGGAACACCATATTTTAAAAGATCCTCACAATCTTATAACGGTCAGTCTAATGATTGTTTTTTAAGTCCTGATTTTATAAAACCTTCAAGTTGCCCTGCATACACAGAACCAAATGAATATGGCTGTACATTTGGAAATAATTATGGATTTAAAAAAGGTGGAGAATATTGGATTTCAGCACAATATGAATTAAATAAATATAATCTGTTTAAAATAAAAGGAAATTACTATTTCAAATTCATTGCCTATGGCAGAAACAATCATAAATTATTAATAAAAAATCAAAACCTAATTTTAAATAAAGAAGTTATTTCCCAAAATATTTATCTTCCAAAAGATTATGTAATAATCTACATTCCCTACAATGGAAATAAAGAAGAATATAATATAATAAATCAAAATGATTTTGAATTTGATTCGGATTGGAAAAGTATACTCTTTATATTATTCTTATGTTTAAATCCTGCATTAATTTTCTTCCTTACTTGGATATTATTTGGAAAAGAATTTATATACGGAGATATACCAAGTCAATTATCAACCTATCCAAATGAAAGAAACCCTTGGGAAGTTGCAGCCTATTTTAATCCACCTTTTTCAGTTATTGATAAAAATTTTGTTTCTACAATGATTTTAAATTTATATAAAAAGAAAATAATTGACTTAAAGATAAATGATGATTTATTTATTAAAATAAACAATTATGAAAAACAATCATTAGATAATATTGAAAAAGATTTTTTAAAAATGTTAGAAATGTTAAAAAGCAAAACAAAAGATAAAGATAAAGAAGGAGAATATTTTAATTTAAAGAAAGTATCAAATTATTTTACAATAGGATTTTCACTAAAGGGGTATGTAAAAATAATAGAAAAAGATATTAAAGAACAAGGTAAAGAGTATGTTTCAAAATTAGGTCCAATAGTATTTAGTACAGAAATGCTAATTGTACTATTCCTATCCTACATAGCAGGATTTGGACCATCAACAATTCCACTTTTATTTTTTTATTTTATAAGTTCATTTGTAATTTTTCCACTTATTATAGGAAAAACAGCCATTTTAACAAGACATAAAAAAGATTATTATGTTGAATATGAAAAATGGCAGTCGTTTAAAAAATGGTTAAAAGGCTCTCCTGCAATGAGAGAATCAAAATCAAAAGGAATAATTCTTTGGGAAGAATACCTAGTCTATGCAACAGCACTCGGAGTTTCAAAAGAAGTTTTAAAAGAATTAAAACAACAAGGATTGATTAATCAAAATGAATATAATTTTTATAGTGGAGTTTATGTAAGTTCAAATTCATTTGCAACTTCATCAGGGTTTGCTTCAAGTACTTCGGGAAGCGGAGGATTTGGAGGAGCAGGTGGCGGTGGAGGAGGGGGCGGTGGAGGCGGTGGAAGATAAGCCTTCGCAATAATATACATAAATCAACGAAGTATTATTTTCCATAAGTCGTTAACACTTTATTTTTTATCATCAACTTCAACAATCTTATATTTTCTATCAAATCTTCTTTGTCTTAAAAGACAAATAGTTCCTTCAACAACAAGCCCAAGACCAGCAAGTAACCAGAACCAATCAGAAGAAAAATCATAAAATCCAAAAAGTTTCAAAGAAGTTCCAATTGTCATTAGTATTCCTACAAAAATAAATGCTTCATAATTAAATAAATTAATTAAATGATTTTTTAATGCCTCTTTCATTATCTGGAATAATATTTAAATTTTATAAATCTATCTTTTCAATATTTTTTTAATCTGTTCCTAATTTTTAATA
>JAGVIM010000218.1 GCA_020056045.1 Nanobdellota archaeon
AATAGAATCTTGAATAGAAATAGCAGATATAAAAGGCAATACTAAAAGTAGTAGACAACTAAAAATTAAAATTTTTTTATTCATTTTTCACCCCTATATTATAATAATAATTTTAGGGTTTATAAATTATATGATAATATGTATTTACTCAGGTTTCTGACGATTTTAGTAAGTGCAATTATCAAAGAGTTATGCAATGATATGCAAGAGATATGGATAATATGTAAAATCTATTAATCTGATTACATAACTTATAAGATTATTTAGATACTAATAAAGAAAAATTATTTTGATGAATGTTAAATAATTTCTATAGAAGCTTCATAAAGCTAAGCTAGTACAATAATATTTTTGCTCTATTGTTTCCTCATGCTCAACAATCTCGCTGATATTTATTAAGTTGAATACTTTACTTAACCTCTAAGTAATGTTTAAATAACTAGTTTATTTATTAAGATTACAAATCTTAAGAGGTTTAAAATGGATGACAATTCAAAAGGAGCTATTCAAACTGTATTAAATTTTTTAATTATACTCCTATTAGTAATTCTTTTATTAGTCTCTGCCTATGCAGGCTATAGAGTATATTATAATATTCCCCAAAGCCCTCAAAATTTAGGGGTTGTAATAAATCAGGATATTAATCAAGGGAATTCAAGTTTTTTAGAAGTAAAGCAATTTAATAAGAATATGAAATTTAATCATAATAATATATCCTATCAACTTTTTGAATGTGATGCAGGAAAAAAACAAAGGATGTTAAAATCTTTTGAAATTTTATCAAATGAAGTTCCCGAAATAATATTTTATGAAACCTATGAAAATCCAGACATAGAAATAGTATGTTCTGAAAAAAATCTTCCCGCAGATAATAAAGAGTCTGATTATTTTATAGCTGGGGAAGGGGGGGCAAAAGAGATAATAAAAACAGAAAAATACAATATAATAACTAATGGAAGTGTTTTATTGTATAAACCTCTTCGTGGGATTTCTAAATGCGAAACTCCTGAAGTAGAATTGCATGAATTAATTCATGTTTTTGGTTTTGAACATTCTTCAAATGAAAATAGTCTGATGTATCCTTATTTAACTTCTTGTGAGCAGAAATTAGATACTTCAATAATTAATGAATTAAGAAGACTATACTCTGAAAAAAATCTTCCAGATTTATATTTTGAAACCTTTAATTTTCCTGTTAAAAAAGGAAGATATTTAGATCTTAATTTTACAATTAAAAATTCAGGAACAATTGAAGCTAAAAATGTAAGTTTTAGCATAATTGAAGATGGAATAGAATTAGAAAATAATCAATTAGGAGATATAAATCCTGGTGCAGGAGTTTTTATGAAAATAGAATATCTAAAACTTAACAGTATGAATCCAAAAGAAATTCAAGTAGTAATAGATAAAAATAATAAAATTCAAGAATTTGATAAAGTAAATAATCTTGCTGAAATAAAAATAGAGAATTCTGATTAATTAGGTTAATAAAAAAATAAAAAATAAATAAGAAATTTACGGAGTGAGGTCTTCTTCTACTTCTTCTTCCTCATCTTCGTCAGAATCTTCTTCGTCTTCTACTTCAACTTCCACTTCGACTTCCTCATCTTCAGATTCTTCCTCAGATTCTTCTTCTATAGTTTCTTCGTTTTCGTCTTTGACCATTTTTTTGTGGTTATTAAGTTTAATTAAAATCAGATATTTTTCTCTCTTTTTAAATCTTTGTTATGTCAGAATAAAATAAATTTTCAAGAAAAAGCTTTATTAAGGAGTTATATCGCTGAAAAAAGAATAAAAATAAAAAAATAAACTTAATTTTATACTACAGAAGCATTAGATACTATATTGGTTCTTTCAGCTATTTTTCCCTTTAGATTTTCAACCCTATTTTGAACATTGGAAATTTTTGTTTCTATTCTTCTCTCTCTCTGATCTAATCTTTGATTTATTTCATCCAAATGCTCTAATTTTCTCTCTTCAACATTTCTTACAAGTTCGTTTACTCTTTCTTGTTTCTGTTCTCTTTTTGCATTGGCAATTTCTTTAACAATAGGTGAAAGTTGTCTTCCAAAATTATCAACAATATTTAACGTTCTTATAACTTCTGTATAATTTCCAGATTCATATTGAATTTTAGCTTCAGAAAGTAAATCTTCAGCGATTTGAATTCTTGTTTCTATAACTGAAACATTAACTCCATTTTCATTTAAATTATTTTGTCTTTCTTTAAGTTTTTCAATAGCTTTTTCAGTCTTTGCTATTCTTATTTCTGCGAGTATTTTTCTAGTTGCATTAAGACCATTTGAATTTTCTATATCTTCAACTTCTTTTTTAACTTCATCTTCACTCTTCCCAGTTATATTCATCAGCCTTTTTTCAATTTTATCTTTCTTTGCTTCCTGAACTTCTTTTAAATATTCAGTTGCATTTTCAACTCGAGTTATTCTTTGTTCAATTAAAGAT
>JAGVIM010000121.1 GCA_020056045.1 Nanobdellota archaeon
AACATCACCACGACGCATCATAATGCGGCTTTGACCGCGAATAGGAGGCTGTCGTATGTTTTTGCAATATAATAAAGCTTAAATATAATATAAGCTTTACTAAAATAGAAGAATTCTCATAGGAGATTTCTGAAGCATCCCTCATATTTATTTACTCTGTCAAACAAATATTTCCTATTATTGGTACTATAATAAACTTCGAGTTTTTGTAAGTGTACATAAGCGATTCTTTTCAACAACCTCATAACTAAATCTATGGGAGATACTAAATACGGGAATTATTTTTCTAATTCTTCGATTAACTTATCTAATTCAACATCTTCTAGTTTAGAAACAATAAATTCATCTGTATTGTACATTGAGTTTTTTTTAACTTGACCTGTTATAATAACTTCTTTTCCAAGAAAATCTTGTTTTTTAATTGAAAATAATTCAGGAGTTTCAAGTTCTTCTTTATTCATTATTTTCTCTAGCTGTTCTGAAAAAACAACAGTTCTTATTGAGTTTGTTCCATCATCAATAACAAAATTAAGCAATGCTCTTTTTTCAGGAATTATTTTTCCATGTTCATTACAATCTCCTGCTTCTGTTGCTTTTTTCTTACATGCTGGACAAATATAAAAGAATCTAGGTTCAAACATTTGAACAATAAATGCTCTTGTACTTACATTATCATTTGTATTAAAATTTATAATTTGTTTTTTTAATAATGGTTTTTGAACAACAATATTATTAATAGTTTTATTTGAAGGTTTAATCTCAGAAAAAGAAGTTAAATGAATTTCCCCATTTCTAAGTGTTGCATTTGTTATTTCAACTATGCAATTCTGAACAATATCCCCTTTTACAATCAAATCAATATGATTTTCATCCCACATAACAACTCTAACATTACTTGTTTCATCTGCTAAAACAAAACTTCCAATTCTTCCACTTCTGCCATTTTTATTATATTCTCTAACAGGAAATAGGTTTATTATTTTTCCAATTAAATTTATTTTTCTCATTCCAGGGACAACCTGGGAAATTTTTATTGACTGTTTATCAAAGCTTATATTTAATTCAGCAGCAATTATCTGAGCAGCTCCTGCTTTACTTATTAAGCCAGCAAGCTTTGCTTGTTTTGCAGCAACTTTTCTTTCAATTTCATCAACAGAAATTCCAGAGCTAGTTGAAATAAATTCAATTAGTGATTGATAATTTTCATCCATTTTTTAGTCTCTTTTTAAGTAATTAACTAAAAATATAGCTCTTTATAAGAATTGTTGTTAATTAGAAGATATTTATCAAGAGGATATTATTAATCCAAATAGTAATGCATCTTTGTTACAAAATTGATTTTTTTGTTTTCCTTCTAGAATAAATCCTTTTTTCTTGTAAAAAATTATTGCATTTTTTAATTCTTCTTGAGTCCATAACCAAATTTTAATTACATTGTTATTTTTTGCATATTCTATGACTTTATTTATAATAGCTGAACCAATTCCCATTCTCCTAAATTTTGATTTAATCATCATGTCACCAAGTCTTATTGTTTTTAAAGAAATAAAAGAAAGATCCATATAACAAACTCCTAGGATTTCTTCAGTATCTGCTTCTGCAACTATATAGATTTTAGTTGGATTATTTATAGAATTTAAAATACTTTCGGTAGATTCTTGTTCAATAAGTTTATCTGGAAGAATTCCCTTAAATTCTAACCAATCTTTGTATACTTCTGCAATTCCTTTTGCATCTTCTTGTTTTGCAAATCTAATTATTTTTAATTTTGTCATATTTTTAAATGACTTTATTCCTTATTAATATTTCTCAATAAGATTATTTAATCGGCTTTGTCCAGAATTAAATCTCATAACTTCAAATATTCTAAAAAATCATTCATTTTTCTTTATCCCCCTTATTAATTAGGGGGGAGCAAATAAAAATAAGACAATAGTAACTTGAATTTTATAAAAAATAAAAGACTCCGGATAGAGCAATTTAATCCAAAGCTTTATAAATCAGTTTTGAAATCTATCCACATGGCTTTTGCATTAATAAAGGTAAAAATTATGCCTGATTCACCTAGTACTGATTTAGATGAAATAGAATCTAAATCAAAAGAAATTCTAGAAGGAAAGGGTAGTAAGAGTATAAGATTTGAAAGAGAACCAATAGCTTTTGGATTAATTGCAGTAATAGTTGGATTTTCTTGGGATGATAATGAATCTAATGATGAGGTTTTAGAGGAACTTCAGAGTATAGAAAATGTTTCTTCAGCAGAAGTAATTGATTATAGAAGAGCAATAGGATGATTAGTAGATTTTTTTAAAATAATATTCTATTGTTGCAAGGTGATTAATAGGATAAATTCATACTTTTTTTATAACTTTTCTAAACTATATAATCTATTTAGGTAATACTTATAAAGAAAATTATTCTGAGTATGTTATGGTAGAAAAAGAGAAGGATAAAGAAAAAGAAGATTGTGAGCCGAGAGCAAGTTCAGCTAAAGCTGAAGGCCACCAAAAGAAAAAGAAAAAAGAGGAAAAAGTAGAAACAAAGATTGGAGATCTTCCTGGAATTGGTCCTGCTGCTATTGAAAAATTAGAGGCTGCAGGTGTTTTTGATTTAATGGGGCTTGCTGTGCTTGGTCCAAAAGAACTTTCTGAAATGGCTGGACTTGGTGAAGCTGTTGCCAGAAAAGTAATTCAGGCTGCAAGAAAATTAATGGATTTAGGATTTCAAGATGGAATTGAATTTGCAGAAAAAAGAGAAGAAGTTCTTCATATTACAACTGGAAGTAAAGAATTAGATAATCTTCTTGGGGGCAGAGGTGTTGAAACAAAAGCAATTACAGAGGCATTTGGAAGTTATGGAAGTGGAAAAACTCAATTAGGACTTTCGCTTGCTGTTAATGTTCAATTGCCTATTGAAAAAGGAGGGGCAGAGGGAAAGGCAGTTTATATTGATACAGAAGGAACTTTTAGACCTGAAAGAATAAGGCAGATTGCAGAGGCAAAGGGTGCAAATCCAGAAAATGTTTTAAAAAATATTTTTGTTGCGAGAGCATTTAATTCTGATCATCAGATTTTATTAATTGATAAGGTTGGTGAGTTAATAAAAAATGGAGAGCCAATAAGAATTGTTATTGTTGATTCCTTAACTGCTCACTTTAGGGCAGAATTTTCTGGAAGAGGAATGCTTGCAGATAGACAACAAAAATTAAACAGATATTTACATAATTTAATGAAAATGGCTGAACAATTTAATCTTGCTATTTATGTTACAAATCAGGTAATGGCAAATCCTGCAATGATGTTTGGAGATCCTACAACTGCTATTGGTGGGAATATTGTGGGGCACGCTTGTCTTACAGGAGATAGTTTAATACAGATTAGTGATGGAAGCATTAAAGAAATCAAGGATATTAATAAAGAAATAGTTAGCTCTGGAAATTTTAATAATTTAAAAATTGAAAAAGCAGATTCTGAAATTAAATTTGTTAATCCTGATGTTGATAAAATTTATAGCTTTCAAACTACTAATCAGATTAATTGCTCTAAGTTACATAGATTTTTTACAATAGATAATTTTTCTATTAATGAAACAGAAGCAAAGGATTTGAGAGAAAATGATTTTATTTTACAGGCAGGAAAAATAGAAATTAATGGGGAAGAACAAAAATTGCCTTTTTTAAAATTAAAGCAGATAGGAAAAATATCTAAAGAATCTTCTGAAAAAATCAAGGAGAAATTTAAAGAAGAAGGAATGTGTCGTGAAGAAATATGCAAAAAAATCGGCATTACTCAAAGACAGCTTAGAAGAGTTATAAATCAAAGTTATCCTACTAATTTTGATTCTTTGGTAAGTTTGAATAATTGTCTTGGATTGCAGTTGGAAATGGTTCCGGTTTATAGCTATAAACATAAAAATTTGATTATACCTCAAATAATGAACTCTTCACTTTCACAAATTTTAGGTTATTTTTTAGGTGATGGTAATTTTGAAGAAAGAGGATTAAGATTTAGAGATGCAAGATCAGAAGTTCTTGAGGATTATAACATTTTATTTAAAAAAATATTTAATATTAGGGGAAATCTAAGCAAGATGAAAAATAAGAATTGTTATACTCTTAATATAAACTCAAAAGAAATCTCTGATTTTTTTAAATTAATAATTGCAGATATTTTTAACTATATTGGAAAAAGCAAAAATGAGGTTGTTCTTGGTTTTATCAAAGGATTTGTTGATGCAGAAGGACATATTGACAAGAAAAGGCCAAAAATTACAATTGCTCAAAAAGAAAAACAAATACTCAGATATTTGCAATTATTTTTGCTTAGGTTTGGAATAAGGAGTTTTTTAAGATTAGATGTTGGAAAAAAGAAAATATCTAATCTTTCAATAAGAGACAGAGATGTTACTAGTTATTTGCAGATAGGATTTAGTGCTTTAGATAAACAAATGCAACTTTTAAAATGGAATAACCATTACAAAAAAACATATACTAAAGAAATGATGCCTATTAAGAGAGAAGATATATGGAGATTATTAGAAAATGCAGGTTTAAAACCTTCTAAAGTTATTAAATCAAGAAATTCTGATTATAAATGGATTAATAGAAATGAGCTTGAAAATGCATTAAAAGCTTTAATGAATACTAATATAAGTGACAGACAGGTAAAACAAAAAATAGAGTTTATGTTTAGGTTATTAAATTCTGATTTTAGATTTGAGAAAATAAGAAAAATAGAAGTTTTGGAAAATAAAGACAAAAAATTATTCTATGACTTTTCTGTTCCTAAAAATGAAAATTATATTGCAAATGGTTTTATTGTCCATAATTCAACATTCAGAATGTATTTAAGACGAGGAAAAAAAGGAAGTAGGGTTTCAAAGTTAATTGATAGCCCAAATCTTCCTGATGGTGAATGTGTTTTTTTTGTAACTAGTGCAGGAGTTACAGATATAGAAGAATAAAAATCATGGATTATTTTAAAAAAATGTTGGAAATAAAATTTAATATATAATTTATAGTATATAATCTATAGATCTTCCCCCAATTCTAGATCATCCATTAGTTCTTCTATCAGTATGCTGAAGATTTCTTCAGCCATCTCCCT
>JAGVIM010000220.1 GCA_020056045.1 Nanobdellota archaeon
ACAAGAAAAACCTCCAGATGTTGGCTAAAAAAGCCAACTGTCAAAAGTGTTTGAGTGATGAAATTAGCGAGAGCTAGAAGAAAGTGGCGAAGTCAAGTAATAAACAAGTAACATTTCTCTTTACCATATCTAGATTATTAATATAAGATAACTATTAATCTTTGAAATTTGTCTTGGACTTAGGACAGGCAAAACCTCAAATCCTAATTTCAGAGAAATTAATAATCTTTTTCACCACTTATTAACTATTTGCTTACTTTTACTCAGATTTATTTACTTTTCATAATCTCTTTTAATTTAATATTATTGCTATCAACAAGAAATCTATAAATAAAATCTGAAGAACTATCACATTTAAAATCAGTAAACTTAAGACTATAAACCTCTGACAATAAAGCTCTTATACAACCTTCATAAGTAACAAAAAGGATTGTATCTTTTTTATTATTAGAAATTTTCTTTAAATAAGAAATTACTCTGGATTTCATTGCATTAAAACTTTCTCCACCAGGTGAAGTTAAATCAGGATCATTTAAGTCAAATTCTTTCAAAACATATTTATTTGGTTTTCCATTTAATTCACCAAAATTTCTTTCTCTTAATTCATGTGAATATTCAACAGGCACTTTAATAATCTCTGCAACTATCTTTGCAGTTTGAGAACATCTTCCAAGATCACTTGAAATTATTTTTGTAATATCTTTATTTTTTAGAGACTTCCCAAATTTCATAGCAGTCTTCTTTCCAGCCTCAGTTAATTTTGAATCCTTATGTCCTTGTAGTTTTCCAAGAATATGCCATTCAGTTTCAGGATGTCTAATTATAAAAAACATAATAAAACCTCATGTTTTATTTACTCTTCCTACCTCTTCCAGACCTGCTAAATAATCCAACAAGCTTATCATCAAACTTAGAATCAACAACAGTTGTTTTATTCATAGCCCTAATACAACTTCTCCTAATAATATCTTCAACCTGCTCTTTTAATTCAAGAATATTCTTTTTAGCTCTTTTTTTCAAAACCCTAACCTCTTCATCATCCAAAGTAATTGTTATATTCATTTTCTACCTTTCTTTTTATTTCCATTCCTATTTGTCTTTTTATTATTTGTCTTTAATTTTCTAGCTTTAGCTTTTCCAAAAAATAAACCAATTAAAGCTCCAATTAAAAAAATAACACCGATATTAAAGGTAATTATGCCAATAAATGATTCTGGAAATGTAACAAACTTCAAAAAACCATTTACAATTGGATCTATAAAAGAAGAAAATAAATTACATTTACAATAAATCTCCTTATTATACAATATAGGATTTATGCAATCACAAGGCCCAAAAACAAAAACCCCTAATCTATACAAAATAAAAATTATAAAAAGAAAAAACCAAATCATTAACGAGATTATTCCACCCCTTAACCAATTGTGAAAACTTTTCCAATGAAATTTTATTTTTTGTATCATTTCTTTTTTAATTTACTGCAAAACTCTTTAATTTTATTTTTATAATCGCGACTTCCAATATCTTTTGCATTAATAATAAGAGTATTAATAGGTTTTTTAGTTAATTTTTCTATCTGACTAAGAACTTTCTCTGCACCACTTCCACCCTGAACACAAAAAAATGCAATCTTCTTTACTTTTTTTAAATCATTCTCAGAAATAAAAGTTCTAACAGGACTTGCCATACCACCCCAATTTGGACTTCCAAGTACAACCAAATCATATTCTGAAACTTTAGTCAACATTATTGCAATATCAGACTTCCTCTTAAAAATTGCTTCATATCCTGATCTAATATATCCAAAAAATCCTTTATATTTTTCAAAACTAACTATTTCCTCATCATCAGCCCTAAGTGCCTCTGCAATATCTTTTCCAACTATTATTGTATTTCCGCTTCTTGAATAATAAATAACTAATGCTTTCATGTTAATTATAAGATTTTATTGTTTTTAAATTTATTTTATATATTTATTATAAATTAAAACCATCAAGGATAAAAACATTAAACCTGGAATTAAAAAGACTATAGTTCCAATAATTCCTACCTTTAACAAATAAAACTTACTTTTCATTTTCCCCCACTCTTTTTCTTCTTTTTAAAAAATGCAGTATAAATCAATGAAATAATAAGATAAACTGGAATAACAATAACTGCAATAGTAAAAAACACAGGCTCTTCAATATTTAATAATCCGCTTATAATATTATGCAAAACAACAAAAACTATCCAAATCACAGCTATCAATGCCAATCTTCTAAGATTTAATTTTAAAATTTTTTCAAGTTTCATTTTATAGATAAATAATTTAAAACTATTACAAAGCTTACCCATAATAAATATGGCATAAGAAAATAACTAGCTTTTCTATTTATTTTCCAATTAAAAATAATTAAATATAATATAGATATCCATAAAAATATTATTCCAACTAGGGCATATAATGGACTCTTTAATGTAAAATATAAAAAAGACCATAGAATATTCAAAGCAAAATTTATTCCATAGAATAATACTATTTTTTTCTTCTGCCTTTCACTAGAATCCATCCAAGAATAATAAAGAGAAACAGCAATAAAATAAAATATCATTATCCAAACAATTGGAAAAATATAATTTGGAGGAGTAATAGATTTTATAGAATTATACCATTCTCCTGTATCTGTAAAATAATTTCCAACAACAGCAACAGCAGCAACTATTAGTATGCATACAATAAAAAATTTCCATTTAACTTTTTTAACTTCTTTTCCAAAACCTAATTTTGTATCTGTTTTCCTCTTCACCATTTTATTTTTCTTTTTGCCATGGTTGTTTTGTTTATTATCTTTATTTGTATTTTTTATGATTTTTTGCTCTTGTCTAATCATTCATAGCTAATTTTATTGATATTATTAATATAGTTTATTTTACTTAACTTTTCCTGCCTTCCCCACGTAAACTTTCTGCACCTGAAAACTCTTATATATTCCCTCAATAATATCTGTTCCAGCATAACCTGCAAGTAAAGATAATCTATAATCAAAATTAAATATAAGTCCTGTAAAAATCCCAATAACAACTGCAATAATAAGTGTTATTCCATAATATCCCCATAATATTTTTCTCCTTAAACTCAATGCCTTTAAGAGTCCAATAAAACCCCTTGTAAGTCCGCCAACTCCCCCTAAAACAGCAGGCAATATGATTAATTCTAATTCCATTTTATCCTAAAATCTCATTATTGAAGAAAAACCTTTAATAAATCCATAAATAAAACTAATTATAAATACAATAGCATAAATCCAACCAGCAATTACTCCAATTTTAATCCATAAACTAAGATCTTTAAATTTTACCCTCATATTACCCCCTTTTACCCCTTATCAAAAAATAATTTATAAATTGAATATAATAACAAGAATCCAAAAGCTAAAATTATTGATATCTGAGGGTCAACTAGTGAGGTAAATAAGACTGATAAAGATGCAATTAATGAAACAATTCCATCTATCTTATTCTTTTTATTTAGAGTATTATTTCTATTTAGAGTGTTCTTTTTTTTAACCATATTATTGTTAAAAAATATTTATCTTCTTTTCTTCAAAACTCTTTTTTTAGTAACTTCTTTGCTTACTGAACTTATTTTTATTAAAACAATTAAAGCTACCATTAAGCTAACTGTATTAAAAATTCCAGTCCATTTAAGATCATTCAAATAACAATCTATTATTAGAAGAGCGACACCAAGACTATAAAGAATCAAAAAATTTCTTTGAATTTCTTTTTTCCCTTTCCAAGAATAGACAAGCTGAATAATCCATCCAAGAATTATTACACTTAATCCTATAATTGCAGTTTCCATATTTATCCTCCTTTTTTCTAAATAATAAAAGATTTTTTCTTTTATAAATCCTTCTTTTTTACCAAAAATTAAATAATTTACAATTAATAAGAAAAATCAAAAAGAATCTGCTAATTTTAACTCCCTTATTTCTGCAACATTCAAATGAGACAAATCTCTATGCTTAGAAGCAGAAACTTTCATAAATCCTGTCTGTAAAATCTGCAAGGCATCTCCATGAGATGAAAGAAGGATTTTTTTATTCTTAAAATTCTTTTCTAACTCTAAGATTAGTTCAGTTGTTCTTTTCAAAACACTATTAGCACTTTCAACATTGCCATTATTATGATCAAAATCTGATTTATCATCTTTCCAAACCTCATTATAATTTTTATTATCAGTATGTTCCCATTTTCCAAAATTTCTCTCCCTTAATTTAGGAGTTAAAATCAAGATTTTTGCTCCTAAAACATCTTTTGCAATTTCAGCAGTTTCTTTAGCTCTTTTAAAATCAGAAGAATAAATTATAGTATCAGAATCAAGAACCTTGTTTAATAAAATAGAATCTCTAACTTGTGTTTTACCTTTCTCAGATAAACCAAATTTTAAAACCCCTTCTTCAGGAAAACTTAAAATTATTCCAAGAACATTGGCCTCACTTTCTCCATGTCTAATTATAAAATATCTATTATTAAGATTCTTTATTTGATTTAAATTATTCATAAAAAATTAATATAAATAAGATTAATAAACTTAATCCAAATCAAAATCCACCATTAATGGAAGATGATCTGAAAAAGGAAATTTCAGAACACTATAATGTTTTATTTTTATCCTAGAAGAAGTCAATATATAATCAAGTCTTCTACAAGGATGCCAAGCAGGCTCTGTTAAATGCAAATCTTCCTTATCCAATGCTATTCTATCATTCAGATGTGTTTTTTTCAATAATTCAACTATTTCTTCTTCTCCATTAAAAGTATTAAAATCCCCCATGAGCATAACTGGATTTTTAATTCTATTAACAATTTTAATCAATTCCTTTATCTGTTCCCCACGAGTTTTTCCACCTAATGCTAAATGAGCAATCAAAAGAGTAACAGGTTTAGGGCAATTTATTGTAACTTCAATAACCATTCTCTTCGTACCCTCATGAAATATATGGTATCTTACATTAGAAAATTTATATTTTGAAATAACTGCATTTGCCTGCTTATCTAATATTGGAATATAGTGAAACAATCTTAACCATCCCTGAATAGGATATTTAACTTTCTCAATAAAATTATTCATTTTAAGTCCACTGGAAATAAATTTTACTTCATCTACACCATTAGTCCTTAACGAACCAGTATCAATCTCAACAAGTGCAAGTATATCCGGATTCATTATTTTTAATGCTCTGACAATTTCTTCTTTTAATTGTTTAGGAGCATGTAAAGTCTTCCAAAATTCAAGATATTGATACCATTTCCCAGCTATGCCTTCACAATATTCAATATTATAACAAATAAGTCTTACCATCTTTTTATATCATAATGAAATATTGTTTAAAAATGTTTGTTGATGGTTAAAAACGAAAGAGATTAGCTTTCTGAAATCAGAAAAACAATGTGCCACCACATCTTAAAAGATGTGGTTTGTTACAGGCACTTGTTTTTTGGATGCAAGAAAATTCATTCAGAAGAATTTTCTGCACAGAAAATGTAAAACATTTTCATGTGATCCAAAATTGAAAACCCAAAGTTACGACCATATCATAAATGATATGGTTTTCAATTTATGGACATAAATAATTAAAATTTCATCTGATATGCATCAAGATTAAATTTCTAAGGTTTATAACTATTATGTATAAAAAATAAGAGAATGTAATGTAAAGAAGTTTAGCTTGATTAAATGATTTCTTAACTGATGTTTTATTGAGCTACTAATAATTCTTTAGAAAAAATAATCTTGATGGAATCAGGTTATTTTTTCATTGATAACTTTAGAAAAATAAGTAATTACTCAAAAACCATTAACCAAAGATATAAAAATAAATATTGTCTATAAAAACAATGAAAGATTTTACAGTTATGTCAGAACCTCCAAAAATATACAATGAAATGATTAGAGATATCTTAAATGCTAAAAAGCAAATTCTTCTAGAAACCTATATTTATGATAATGATGAAGTGGGTGATAAATTCAAAAAAGTTTTAATTAAAAAAGCAAAACAAGGTGTAAAAATAAAACTTCTCCTTGATGCCTGGGGATCTGATGCAAAAATAGAATATTTCAAAGAATTAATAAAATTGGGGGCAGAGGTAAGATATTTTAGAGAAATAAGATACTTCATAAGAATATTTTCAAAAAATCATGAGAGAAATCACAGAAAACTTCTAATAATTGATGATCAAATAACTTACATTGGTTCATTAAACATAACAAAAACTTGTCTAAATTGGAGAGAGCTTGTTCTTAAAATGGTTGGAGATATAACTCCTAAATTTATCAAGTCATTTATGAAAAGCTGGGAATTATATGGAGATTTTACAGGGAAAAAATTAAAATCAATTATTTATAGAGATTACGAAATAATAAATGAAATTCCATCATATTATATTAGAATTACTGAAGATAAATATTCAAAATTAATTAAAGGAGCAAAAAAAGAAATCATGATTGAAACTCCTTATTTCCTTCCATCAACAAGACTAAGAACTGCATTATCTAAAGCAGTGGAAAAAGGGGTTAAGGTAAAAATAATAATTCCATATAATTCAAATGCAAAACTTGTTGATATTTTAAGAAATGAATATTTAGGAGATTTACATAAAAAAGGTGTAGAAATTTATTATTTCACTCCAGGTTTTCTTCATTCCAAGCTAATGATTGTAGATAATAATTTCTTTTTATTAGGATCTTCAAATCTTGACTATAGAAGTTTTATTTATCTCTATGAAATAAACTTTATAGGAAAAAATAAAGACATAATAAATGATCTTAAAAAATATTTTAGTGAAACTCTTTCAAAAACAATTCCATTTAAATATGAAAAATGGAGAAGAAGATCTTCGTTTAAGAAAATACTAGAACTTTTAATATATAGAATAAGGCATTATCTATGAAAAAATATTTTAAAATTAGGCTAATCTTGACAATTATTATAATATTAGGACTAATCTTCTCTATTTATATTTTTATTAATTATAAACAAAAACCTATCATTCCAGGAAATACAGTAACAAAAATAATAGACGGAGATACTTTCGAATTAGCATCAGGAGAAAAAATAAGATTAATTTGTATTGATGCTCCTGAAATAAATAAAAAAGGCTATGAAGAAGCAAAACAATTTCTTTCAGATTTAATTTTAAATAAACAAGTTAGACTAGAAAATGATATCAATAACGCAGACAAATATGAAAGATTACTAAGATATGTGTATATTAATAATTCAAAATCAAATAACAATGAAATATTTGTAAACAAAGAACTTGTAAAACAAGGCTATGCAACATTATTTCCATATGAAAATAATACAAAAAGATGTGATGAAATAGATAATTAAGAAATAACTTATCTAATTAAATCATTATCTTGATAAATATTGATATAGCATATATCCAATTCCCGATACTACTCCTGCAGCAGCAAGTCCACTAAATGTTGCTACAATTGGATGTTCATCAGTCCAAATTTTTGAATCAGAATATCTCAAAGCTTTTCCTACAGCTTTTCTTTCTTCAAAATTAATACTAGAATTATCATAAGTTTTTCTTAACTCGCTTGTTAATCTATCTAAATCTTTTCTTGCTCTTTCTCTTATTTTAGTATCTGGGTGAGCTATTCTTAGTTTATCTATAACATATTCATTTGAACTTTCATAACTAGATGGAAAATCAAAAGATTCAAAAAAGCCAGAGGGACCACTATAATTACAACCCGGAACACCGAGATTATCACCAATCTTAACCCCAACTATACCTTTTTCAGTATGTCCTTCTCCTTCTTGCACAACAATTTCTGCACTAAGCTGCCCTTCAAGATTTCTTACCCAAGAACTCAATCTTCCCCCAGGTTGATTATCTCTTATTCCTAAAGCTCTTCCAGCAACATATCTTACAGAATACCAATCTGAAGAATTATAAGATTCTTGTAATTTTTGTCTTGCTTCTTCTTGTCTTTGAGTATCAGGATGAGCTATTCTTGGTTTTATAACTTCAGATCTATATTTTAGTCCTCCTGGAGAATAAGCATCATTCATATAATCATCCCAACCAGAACCATAATCCGGTATTTCACTTGTTTCTTCCTCCTGCACAACAATCTCTGCAGTTAAATCTCTTCTTAAAACATCAACTTGCCCCAAAACTTCTTCCAAACTTTGCACATTTGTCATAAAAATACTAAAATAAACAATTATTTAATAATTTCTATAAATTTTAATTACTAACTAATAGATAAAAATCATCTCAAAGTTTTATCTTCTGCAGGACAATTCCCAAATGTGTAAGAAAAAACCTTTTCATCAGAACAAGCATAACAAGAATTAATATATTCCTGAGCACAGGGATAAATCAAACATTTCACCCTATTCTTGTCAAACCAACCACACACAAGCCTTTCATTATCAGGACAAACCTCTATATTTTTCCTATTAAGACCGCAATATCTTTGTGAACTATACAAACTTACATTAAAACCCTGACTTTCACAATTTTCCTGACTATTACATCTTAATGAACTGCATTCTTTACAAGGAGGACACATAGAACACTGATCAGGACAATGATTAATACTATAATTACTACAATTAAGAATATTAATAGGTACATCCAAAACATCAGTTCTATTAGAAATATTAATTACAATCACTTTTTCACAACCACAACCACATTCATCCTTAAATGCTCTTGTTCCTTGAATACATAAAAAATTTATTGCACAATTACTATCATTCTTAAAATAAGTTTTTTGTAAAGTATTAGAACATGCTTGCTTATTCAATTTATTATCACTTGTATAAGAATAATAAATAAAAGATAGAAACAAACCAAGAACTATTACAATAACAAAAATTATAAGTGTCAACTCCTTTTTCATCCCTCTATAAATAAGTCAAACTTAAAAAGCTTAATTGTGATGCTTTATAACGATTAATAAGCTAATAAATTAACAAATTAACAATAATTTAAAATGAAAACAAAAGCACTAGTATTATTTTCAGGAGGATTAGATAGCAGACTGGTAATAAAACTGTTACAGGAACAAAGTATAGATGTAGAAGCAGTTTATATTAAACTTCCATTTGGAAGCGGTTGCTGTAATGATTTTCAATGTGTTTTTAATTATTCCCAAATACAAGGAGTCAAGCTTCATGTAATTGATTGTACAAAACCGCCCCTATTTAATGAATATATGGAAATAATAAAAAATCCAAAATATGGTAGGGGTGTATCTCTAAATCCATGCAAAGACTGCAAATTATTTTTATTAAAAAAAGCAAAAGAACTTGGAGAAAATATAAAGGCAGATTTTCTAGCAACAGGAGAAGTTTTAGGTCAAAGACCAAACTCCCAATACAAAAGTCATATGATTCTAATTGAAAAACAAGCAGGCTTAGATGGAAAAGTTCTTCGTCCATTATCTGCAAAACTTCTTCCAGAAACAGAAGCTGAAAAAAAAGGTTTAGTCGATAGGAATAAACTTCTTGCAATTGAAGGAAGACAAAGAAAAAAACAAATTGAATTAGCTAAAAAATACAATATAAAATATCCGGCTCCTGCAGGGGGTTGTCTTCTCTGCGAAAAAGATTATTGCAAAAAATTAAAAGAATTCCTTAATTTTAAAGAAAAATTAAATATAAAAAATGAAGAAATTCAGTTATTAAGTTTAGGCAAACATTTCAGATCTCCGTTAACAAAAAACAAAATAATTCTTGGAAGAAATGAAGAACAAAATCAACAGCTAGAACAAATAAATCAAACTCTAAAGTACAATATAATAATTCCTAAAACCATTCCAGGACCAACTGCAATTTTTGAAAATATACAAGATAAAGAACTAGCAGAACAATTAATAAAAATCCATTCTTCAAAAAATAATTCAAAAGACAAGTCAAAAAAACAATTTGAAAAATTAAGAATATAAACTAATTTCTAGAATTTTCTATACTATGAAATAAAATCTAATTTTATAGTTACTGTATGTTAAGTAAACCTTAATTCTTAACATAAAGATTAGCTGGATAATCTTTAACACCTCTGTGAAATCTCTTCTCATTAAACCATTTCATCCATTTCTCTA
>JAGVIM010000181.1 GCA_020056045.1 Nanobdellota archaeon
ATTCTTTAGAAAAAAAAAGGAATAAAAGTTATTGGTTTGGGCGCTTTTGTTTTAAATGGATTAAAAATAAAGCATTATAATTTGCTAAAAGAAAAGAATATACCTTTTTCTTATTTGTTTGATGTAAAAGATTTTTCTAATCATAAATTAAATAGTGGCATAAAAAATGGAAAAAACTAAAGATATTGTTTTAATTACACCTTCAAAAACAGAATGGTTGGGATTTAAGGGATATCATCCACATTATTCAGAAGCAATGGGATTAAGTTATTTAGCTGGAACTCT
Source organism: Nanobdellota archaeon (assembly GCA_020056045.1). Lineage (GTDB taxonomy): Archaea > Nanobdellota > Nanobdellia > Pacearchaeales > GW2011-AR1 > ARS1285. Next base: position 286 of record JAGVIM010000181.1, read on the forward strand.
TTTAAGGGAAGGTTATAAACCTCATATTTTGGATATGGAAGTACATAATTTATCAAAAGTAGGTTTACTTGCTGAGATGAGAAAGGTTGAAAACCCTTTGGTTGCAGGTATTGCTGCTCTTAATAAAACAACAATTGATGAAGTTTTATTTTTATCTTCTTTAATTAGAAGAGAGTTTCCTAATACTCATATTACTCTTGGAGGTCATTTAGCAACTTTTAGTCATAGAGAATTACTTAGAGAAAATAGTTCTATAGATTCTATTGTCAGGGGAGAAGGAGAGTTTACAATGTCAGAGCTTACTAGAGCATTGATAAGTGGTGAGGACTTAAGATCGATTAGGGGTCTTAGCTATAGGTTTGGAAATAAAGTTCATGAAAATCCTCGTAGAGAGGTTATAGGGGATTTAGATTCTATTGCTTTTCCTTTTAGATATAATTTAGAAGATATAAGAGATTCTGGACAGAGCGTATCAATGTCTACTAGTAGGGGGTGTCAAGGAGGATGTACTTTTTGTACACTTGCATTTTTTACAAAAAAATGGAGAGCTAGAAGTGGGAAAAATGTTGTTGATGAAATTGCAGAATTATATGAAAGAGGAGTTAGAAGAATCAGCTTTGAAGATGAGAACTTTTTAGGTCATTGTAGTGATGGTCTTGAAAGAGCCTTGGAATTTTGTGATGAAATGGAAAAAAAAAGATTTCCAGAACCTATTTCTTATAAAATTATGACAAGAGTTGATGATTTAGATGAAAATTTATTATTAAGAATGAAATCTGTTGGTTTAGATAATATTTTTGTAGGTGTAGAATCTTTTAATCAGAGGCAGTTGGACTTGTTTAATAAGAGAATAACTCCGGAACAAATCGGAAATTTTATTGGAATGTTGAAAAAAGTAGGAGTTTCTGCCTATTTTAGTTTTATTATGTTTGATCCATATGCGACACTAGATGAAGTTTCTAATAATGTTGAAAGGATGTCAAGAATTCCTGAATTTACTGATTATAGGAGATTATTTTCAGTTGTTAAACCTGATGTTGGAACTAAAATAACAAGAGATTTTGAAAAAAATGGTTTATTAGAACCTGATGGAAATTTTGCTTATAAAATAAGATTTGTAAGGCCTGAAACAGAATTACTTTGGAAAGTTTTGCAAGCACATCAAGCAAGACATTCTACTATTGATCAAAAATTAGCTAGAGTTAAAGATGAAAGAATTGATGTTGGACTATATAAAAGTAGAAATGAATCACTTGTTGATTCATCTAGAAAAGATAATTATGATGGTTTAATAGCTGGAGCAGAGAGATGTTTTTTTGAAGGATGGGTTGATATTGTAAGGTATGGTATTAATCTAGCAAGAAATTATCAAAGATTTGAAGATGTTAGGGATTTGTTTCCTGATAGACTTGATGAAAAATTTGGACAAGCTTCATTACTTTTAGATAGGGCAAGAGTGGGATTTTATTTAAAATAAAATGATGCAATCTATTTCAACAAATATTAGAGCACCTGAAGAAAATCCTTTTTTTTATGATCTTTTTTTTAAAAAGGACAAGGGTGTTGGTTTATATTTGGATTTAGTTAAACAATTTGTTAAAGATAGAGATTTGGAAGTAGTTTCTGGTTTGCAATATGATGATGATGCTATAAAAATGTCTGGAATTCCTAAGGTATTTTTAGTTAGAAGAAATAATGAGAGGTTTAAAATAAGAATATGTAGTTCAGATGAGGAATCTGTTAGAATAAATCAAAATATTTCATATGCTTATAATAGGGGAATTCCTGTTTCAAGAAGTATTGAAGCTTTTGGTCCTCTTTTGTTATTAGAATATGTTCCTGGACAAAGTGTTCAGGAAATAAGTTCTGAAGATAGAATTAAAATCGGAAATATTCATAGTTCATTGAATCATATTGTTTCTTATTCAGAAAATTTAAAAAATAAATTAGAGTCAATATTTTTAGTTTCATTGGAAGCATTATCTAAACTTAAAGGAGTTAATAGATATAGGGATATTTTTTATCAGGAGTTACCTGAAAATTTATTTCCTGTTTTTGATCATCAAGATTTTGGATTACATAATCTTGTAAAAAATTCTCAAGGATTTTTTGTAGTAGATGAAGAGGCATTTGGAATACTTCCTTTTGGTTATAGTTTGCATAGAGCTATGCATGGCAGAAGAAAATATGAAGTTTGTTCAAATGAAAAAGAAGTTAGAGATTATTTATCTTGTTTTTCTAAAGAATTTTCTGATTATTATATTAAAACTCAGAATTTTTGGGAATCTGTTTATACTATTAGGGAGAGTGCAAGAGTGTTTGTATGTGGAAATAGAGACTTAGCCAGGAGGTTAGTTGAAAATGGTAGATGAAATTGATTTAGCTGAAAGAATATTAACTGGGATTGCTTGTGGTGATGCTTTGGGAAAAATGACTTCTAAATGTTCTTCAAATCAGGTTATAGATATTTATGGTGGGAGGGTTGCGGATTTAGCAAAACCAATAATTATAAGAAAGAGTAAGCAAAGAGATTGGCAAAAAGGTGATATAACTGATGATACTATACTCACTTTGTTAATAGCAGATTCTATAATTTCTAGTGGGAAGTTTAATAGAACTGATATTGGCTATAGGTTGATTGATTGTCAGGATCCCAGGGGTGGAAATCAAATAAATAAAATAAAAATATCAGGAGATCCTAATTTTGTGGCTGTTGATGGCTATACAAACGGTCCTGCAATAAGGGTTGCTGGAATTTCCATAGTATATTATGATAATGATTCTTTGTTTAAGTATTTAGTAGATTCGAGTACTTTAACTCATTCTGGAAAAGAATCTATTTTAGGATGTTTATTAGTTGGTCAGGTATATTCTGAAATAATGAAAGGAAAGGGAAAAATTGAAATATCTAAAAAACTTTTAAGAGATTTACAAAATTTAAATAGAGATTATATACCCAAATTAAATGATTCAAGAGTTATTAAAAATTTATCACAAGCATTAGAAATTTCTAGAAATTTAAAAGGAAATGAATTATGTAATGAATTAGAGTTGAAAATTGGTATGTCTGGATATCCTTGTTCTTCTATAGTCTCTGCAGTAGTTCTTGGAATGAGTTATGATCATCCTAGACAGTGTTTAGTTGATATAGTTAATAGATTAAATGAGGGTGGAGATCTTGATTCTACTGCTGCAATAGCTGGTGGAATATGTTGTGGTTTAAATGGTTATTCGGAGATTGAAGATTGGAAAAAAATTATAGAAGAAAAAAATGGAATTTTATTTAGAGATTATGCAAATAAATTAATTGGAGTTAGAAATGGTAGATATTGTTGCGTTTGATCTTTGGGACACTTTAATATTTTTAGAAGAAGGATGGAAAACTTTTACTCAATTAAAACCTTTTTTAGGTAAAGATCAAAATTTTTGGAGGAATAAGATTAAACCACTTTATTTATTTAGAAGACAAAAATCTCCTGATAGTTTTTTAGATGATTTAAGAAAAGAATTAGGTATGGATCTTAGAAATTTGTCTGAAAATATGTCTGAAAGACTTAAATATGATATTGCAAATACTAAATTATATCCTGATGCAATTTCTACACTTGATAAATATAAGAAAATGGGGAAAAAATTAGCAGTTGTTTCAAATCAATGTAGTTTTTATATACCTTCTTTTTATTCTTTAGGTCTTGATAAATATTTTGATTTTGTTCTTTTTTCATGTGATTTGGGATATGGGAAACCTGATAAAAGAATGTATCAAAAATTAGTTAATATGTCAAATGTAGAATCTAGAGATATTTTAATGATTGGAGATCATGAATATCAAGATTATAGAAAGCCTATTGAATTAGGATTTAGAGCTTTGAATCTTGCGAGAAATAGTATTTCTTCAAATGGTAAAATAAAAAGTTTAGTTGAAATTTCTTTAGACTAATTTCTTTATATAAATCCATGTTTTATAGAATATTCTAGAAATCTATTTGATTTTAGCAATGAAGGAGTATCTTCCATTTCATAGCAAGTTGATATAACAGTAGATCCACTTTTTTTAACTTTTTCAAAAAGTTTTATTTTATCTTTTGTTTTCTTTATTTCTTTTAAGGTAATGTTAAATTCTTTATTTATAATTGGTAATTGATTTGGGTGAATTGCAAGTTTACCTTTAACATTCATTTTTTTAAGATATTTGCATTCTTCATATAATTCTTTAAGTTGCTTTTTTGTTTTATAACCTCGTGAGATAGGACCAATATGTTGTATTTTTCTTAAATTAGATAACATTATTAAATTTATTAAAACTTGATTGATAATTGGATTTTCCCATAATTTTCCTCTTTCAATTCCTAATTCACTTATTAAATCTTCAATTCCCAAGGCTGTAGCGGTTATTCTATTAGAACTTTTTAATATTTTTTCAGCATTAAAAAAACCTGTTATTGTTTCTATCAAGGGAATTATTTCCGTAATTTTTTCTTCATAGGATTTTATAAAAGATTCAAGAAATTCTATTTCTCCGGGAAATTCTGTTTTTGGATAACAAATTGTATCTGGTTTTAGTTCTTTTATTAATTTTAAATCTTCTTTATAAAAAGGAGTATTAATATTATTTATTCTTATTATCAGCTCTTTTGATCTATTATTTCTTGGAAAGTATTTTAGTAAAATTTCTCTTGCTTTTGTTTTTGCAGAATTATCTACGCTATCTTCTAGGTCAAATATAATTGAGTCTGCATTACAATTGATTGCTTTTTTGCAAAATTTTTCATTTATTGCTGGACAAAAGAGCAAACTTCTACGTTTTAATTTATTTGTTACCATAGTAATGTATTTTATTCAAAATCATTCCAATGATCTTCTTTAACATTATATTCTTCAGGTAATTTTTCAAATTCAATGTATTTATTTGTATTAGTATCTAGTAATTGTATTGATCCGTTTATAGAATTTATTTGTATTATGTCTTGATTTACATTAATACTTTCTGAATTTTCATCAGATTTTGGAGTTAAAAATACAACATTAGGTAATTCATTTTTATAATAAATGTATGACTTATTTGGGTGCATATGACCGTGAATATAATATAATTTGTTGTTATAAACTTTTGATATTGATTCAAGTACTTTGTAATGATTCATATAATAAGGCTTTTTACTGAATTTAAATGCAGGACAATGAGCTAGAATAAATAGGGGTTTATTTTTATCTATAAAAGGTATAATATTTTTAATTTCATAGGCTTCATGACTATAGGGTAAAAAAAATATTTGAATATTTTCAAATATTTTTATAAATGGTTTTTTTATCATTTCTAACTTAACTTGTTTTTCAATTTCTTTTAAGTATTCTGCACATTCTGGAAAAAAAGAAATCATTGCTAGATCTGCATTTCCCATGTTAATTATTAGGCTCTTTTGAGAATCTTTTATTTGATCTAATTGTTTAATCCATCCATGTATATTAATTTTTTCAAACCATTTTTTGGTTTCTTCAGATATTTCAGAAAAGTCTTGTTTTGCAAAAGCTTTCCATGCTTTTCCATAATTATTCATATTGTTATAGAATTCTTTTTTCTCTACTGTTGCACCAATGTCCCCTAATAAAATTAGATTTTCATAATTATAAATAAGTTTTTTTAAACTATCGAAGTTATGACAATCTCCTGCTATATTAATAATTTTATCCATTTTTTCTTAAATATTCTGTTGGAAATTTTAAAATTCCATTTAATACTAATATTGCAATTAAAACAGTGTACATAGTTGTTACAACAAGCATTTTTATTAGCTCATATCTTAATATTTTTGGATTTTTATTTTTTTTAAATAATTCTTTAGATCCATAATGCATCATAATTATTCCCATAATATTTGTAAGCCAGTAACCAAGTATTAATAGAGGTATAAATAAATTTCTATTTATCATTCCAAAAGGTAATGCAAATAAATAACTAATAGGTATATTTATGATTAAATCATTCCACCACGAAAGCGGAGATAGTATAAAACCTATAATAAAAATAAATGTTCTATAAATTTTTTTTGATATTTTTTTCATTTTCATAAACTTATAACCTCTAATTAATATATCAATAAGACCTTCAAAAGTGAAAGAGTTTCAAAGATAAAATATTTAATTTAATTGTTTTAATTCTTTTTCAATCTTTGAAATATAATCTGAATTGTTTGTTGAAATATTCTTTATTCTATTATCATTTGCAAGGTATCCTACAGATTCATATACATCTTTATTTAATATATCAAAAAACTCAAAAGCAAAATTATTGTCAATTATTCCTATTCTCCTATTTATTTCTTTTCTCTCTAAAATAATTACCTTATTTCTTTTTTCTCCTATTGTATTATTTATTCTTGAATCATTAGTTATTAATTTTGCGCTATCTTTCATAAAATATTTTAATAAAAATATTAATAATATTTTTTCATCTTTTAAGATGATTTGAGAAAAATTTACTTCTAATATTTTTGAATGATTCTTTAAATAAAGTTCTTCTAAAAAATCAATTATTTTAGTATCTACTTTTTCAGAATATAGAAATGTAGGGGGTAGTATAAAATAATTAAAAAAATCTTGATTTCCAGGCTTAAACTTTCCAACTGCTCCAAAATCAAAAAGATTTTTTAATAACCTATACTTTTTACTATAACTAAATTCTTTTTTTAGTTCTTTTTCTTTTTTTGTTAAAAGTAAATAATAGGCTATTCCTTCATCATAGCCAAGAGATTCTATTAATATTTGTTGAGCTGCTTTTTCTATAAATTGATTATTTTCTTTTTTCATTTTCTCACCTCTTCTAGATCATAGTAACTTAGATTTGTTGTCCAGTTAACTAGGTGATTGCATTTTGGACAGACATATCTCTTTTTTTCTGCATCAACAATCATATTGATTGTTTTTCCTTTTTCAATGCATTTTCTGCAGTACATTTTATTATTAGGTTATTGTTCTATATATAGAATGTTTTCAAAATTCTACTGACTGTTTCAGGATTTTACTGAAACAGACATATTTGACACATAAAAATTTCCTGAAACACAATATTTTAATTATTTTTATTGCTGAAACTCCTGAAACAGAAAGATATTTATAGGGGTTATTTTTGATTTTTGTATGGATGAGGCAAAGAATAAGATAATAGAACTTTTTAAGAAAAAGGGTTCTGAAATTTCTACTAAAGAAATTCTTATTCATGTTTATCCTGAATATGAAAAATTTAAAGATAGGGATGATGTTGAATCAAAAAGAAAAATAGCTCAGGCCCATAGAAAATTACTTTATCATATTAATGATTTAGTTGAAAGAAGTATTTTAAGATTTTCAAAATTTGGTGAAAA
>JAGVIM010000214.1 GCA_020056045.1 Nanobdellota archaeon
AAAACTAACATTTTCCCTCATATTTTTAGACCTCCTTTCAGTTAATCTTTTTAATTAGAATTCTTTACTTAAAGATTAACTGGCGAAGTCAAGTTTTAATTTATGGACATAAAAAAATTAATAAAAAATTATCTTTTTTATCTTCTTTTTATTTTGCATCAACAGATTCTTCTAGGATGACTGGTGTTGATTTTGGAGCAAACTTCATATCAAGAATTGAAGAGATATTCTCTGCCCAAATTCTTCCAATATATTCCCATCTCATTTCATGTGCTATTTCCCTTGCCTTTTCACCAACTGCTCTTCTTAAGTTTGCTTTTGGATTATTGAGTGAATCATCTTCGATTAACAGATATTTAAAAGCTTCAACATACTGATCAATACTAGGTATATTTTTATCACCTTCAATATCTACTAAAAGCCCTGGAGAATTTTGAAATTTGCCCACTAAACCAGATTGATCCCTCAGTTCAGGCGGACAAAGAAGCTCCAAGGAATGAATATTTTTTGTTGATACTATAACTTTTCCAAATCCTGCTGCATCTGATAAAATTCCGCTTGATATTTGCTGAGGTTCTCTATTTCCTATAACACATATTTCTCCAATTGTATAACCTTCTCTTAGTTCAGCTTCTGTTAATGGTTTTTGATAAAAAACTACATCTGAGTTCTTTGCAGCTCTTCCAATTTTATTGAATTCTCTAACGGTTGTACTTTTCAAACCATAATCTTTCATTACTGCTTTAATCTCTTCTTCATCTGCTTTTTTAATTTCTTGAGGAGTCTTTGGATGATAGTCTCCAAAAACGAACAAGCATAACATTTCTCTTAATTCATCAGATAATGAATTGTCCTGAATAAATTTTCCATAGGATTCTACTATAAATCTTGTTCCTTTGCTAGGAGATCTTAAGCCTATATTCACAATTGGAATTAAGTTTCTTATTCCTAATCTTCTTTTTGTTTCATCTCCATCTAATTGAGAATATTCATGAACACGAATTCCATGTTTTATTTGTTTTACTTTTTCTCTTGGAAGGCCGTATGAATCTGAAGTTAAAATATTAACTGCGGCTTCTGTAGGAACAATTATGCCCTCGGTTAGATCTGATATTTCCTTAACAATTGCTCTTTGATCCTCATTAGGATTTCTCACAGCAGTATGCATATTAACAAGAGTTGTTAATTTATCATTAGCTCTAAAAATTTTAGCCATATTCTGATAATCACTTCTTCCTGCTAATCCAAATTCATGCTGCATAATTATAACTGTAGGATAATCTGATTTTGCTGCTCTTGTAATTATTTCTCCAGCAGCAGCAATCCAAGAACCTTCATTATTCCTGTCTATGGTCATATCAACTGGAAGAAAATAAGGAGTTGTTGTAAATCTCTCTGGATTACCGGGTATTTGTTTATAATCTTCATCAATTGCAGCTATTCTTATTGAGTCTACTTCACTACAATGACTTAATGCTGTTGCTAAATCCCTGCAGTATGTTGCAATGCCGCATACTCTTTCAGGATAACTACTGACAAATCTTAGATTATATCTCATAACAATGACGAGAATAACAGATTTATAAATATTTCTATGTGTTATAATTGTCGAGTAGTACTTTATTCTGAGTATTTTTATTTAATAATATTTTTATAGGCTGTTTTCTTGTATTAATCATGATTAAAAAAGGTGATAGAATTAAAATTAGTTCTAATTGGAAATTATTAATAGTTATTCTAATTTTGATTATTATTTTAGGTTTTCTAATTTATTTTATGTTAGCTAACAAAAAAACAAATATGGGTAAATTAAATGAATGTTTAAATGATAATGATTGTTTTCCTGCTACTTGTTGTCATAGTTCCGAATGTGTTAGTCTTGAAAAAATACCTAATTGTAAAGGAATTCTCTGCAGTATGGATTGTTCAGGGCCACTTGATTGTGGAGCAGGATATTGTGGATGTGTTAAAAATAAATGTCAAGTAATTAAAAAATAAATAAAATATATAATGAAAAAGAGAGTTATATCAATTATGATTTTAATTAGTTTATTATTGGTAAATATGGCTTTTGTTAATTCAGAAACAAATAATAAAATAAGTTCAGATGTTTATAAAAATCTTGAAAAAAATGATGAAGTGAGAGTTATTGTTGAAATAAAAGAGCCTAATCCTGAAAAAGGTTTTATAATAAAAAGTAAAAAATCAGATTATGAAATTGAAATAGAAAAAGAAGAAATAAAAGATGAAATTAAACAAGATGTTGGAGAAAATAATATTAAACATGAATTTTATAATAAAATTTCATTAGAAGTTTCACAAGAGGGTTTGAAAAAATTAAATAAAAATACTAATGTTGAAACAGTTTCTCTTGTTGGAAAAATGTATGCTTTTTTACAAGATTCTGTTCCTTTAATTAATGCAACAAGAACTTGGCCTTTACAAATTTCAGGTATTAATCTGACAGGAATTAAAGATACTGTTTGTATTGTGGATACTGGTGTAAATTTTAATCATCCTGATTTAATTGGTAAAAATAAAACATGTGTTATTGATTGTATTGGAAAAGCCTGTGTTGAAAATTGCTCTGTTGGAGATGATCATGGACATGGAACCCATGTTGCCGGAATAGTTGGGGCAAATGAAAGTATAAAAGGAGTTGGTATTGGAATTAGTCTGATTGGAGTAAAAGTATTAAATGCAGCTGGAGGTGGAAATACTGATGATGTTTATGCAGGAATTGATTGGTGTGTTGATAATTCTGCAACTTATAATATTTCTGTAATTAGCATGAGTCTTGGAGACTGCACAAATCACAGTACTTATTGTAATAATGATGGAAGTGTAATACATATTAATGCAGCTGTTGCAAAAAATATAAGTGTTGTTATTGCAGCTGGAAACGGGCCTGGTGGAAATTGTCCACCTACAGGACTTAGCAATGTTGATGGACCTTCTGCTCCTGCTTGTGTTGAAAATGCAACTGCAATTGGAGCTGTTAGTAAAAGTGATGTTATTACATATCAAAGAGGTAATCTTTTTGAGATAATGGCACCAGGAATTAGTATTAATTCTACTAAATCTACTGGGGGTTATGAACTTCGTTCTGGAACATCCATGGCAACACCTCATGCAGCAGGGGCTTTTGCAATAATAAGGCAAGCATTTAGATTAATGAATAATAGGATTCCAACACCTTTAGAAATAAGAAATATTTTAAATTCAACAGGAAAAATAATTTATGATTCTGGTGGAACAAACCTTAATTTTTCAAGAATAAATATCTATGCTGCAGTTATTTCTCTAGATAATATTTCCCCAAATGTAAATCTGAAAAGTCCTTTAAATAATCATATAAATATGAGTTATAATTATACTTTTTTTTGCAATTATAGTGACTGGCAACTCGCAAATGTTAGTTTTTATTTATGGAATTCTAGCAGTGATTTAATTTATAATGAAACAAAAAATGTTTCCGGAACTTTTAATGAATCTAATTTTAATATAAATAATTTAAGTTATAAAGAATATAAATGGAATTGTGAGGTAAATGATTTGAAGGGAAATTATGCATTTGCAAGTTCTAACTTTACATTAGTTGTTGGAGGAATAGCTACAAATCTAAGTTCTCCAATAAATGATACATACACAAATGTTAATTTTACTAATTTTACCTGTGGACTAAGTTCTGGAGAAGAATCTAGACTAAAAAATGTTAGTTTTTATTTATGGAATTCTAGCAGTGATTTAATTTATAATGAAACAAAAAATATTTCTGGAATATTAAATTCAAGTATTTTTAATTATACATTTAGTAATGAAGGGAATTATTATTGGAATTGTTTGGGGGTTAATAATCAGTCAAATTCTTCTTTTGCAAATAATAATTATTCTATTACTTATGATAAAACAAACCCGGTTTTAAGCAGTTTAACAAGTTCTCCTGGAACAACCTATGTTACAATAGGTTTTATAATAAATGAAAATTCAAATGTTAGTATAAATTATGGAATTGATTTAAATATAACTGGAAATTATTCTAATTCTAATTTTTCTACAACTCATTCTCATTTAATCTCAAGTTTATCTAGCTCTACTGCCTATTATTATAATATAACTTATTGTGATAATGCTAAAAACTGTGTTATTAATGGGACATTTAGTTTTACAACTAGTACTGAGCCTGTTTATACTCCTAGTAGTGGAGGTGGAGGCGGCGGTGGAGGAGTTGTTCCAAAAACTATTGTTTTAAATGAAGAGCAGATTTCTGGAGGAAAAGTAGAACAATTAAATAAAAATGAAAAAATAAAATTTACATTTGATAAAGCAGAACATACTATTTCCTTAAATGAAGTAACTATAGATTCTGTTAATATAACTATAAGAAGTGAGCCTATTAATTTATTACTTAAAGTTGGAAAAAGTGTAAAACTAAATCTTACTAATAAAGAATATTATGATTTATATGTCAAACTTG
>JAGVIM010000176.1 GCA_020056045.1 Nanobdellota archaeon
CACCACGACGCATCATAATGCGGCTTTGACCGCGAATAGGAGAGTGTCGTATGTTTTTGTAATATAATAAAGTTTAAATATAATATAAGCTTTACTAAAATAGAAGAATTCTCATAGGAGCTTTCTGAAGTAAAATAATTTTTTTAGTAAATTAATGTAAGACTTCAAATCAAGTTAACTAAAGAAGATTAATTACAAAATTAAGCAAAAAACAGTATCAAATCTGATTCTCCCAAATAAATATCGAAATTATCTTTTAATAAATCTCTTCAGAAAGCTAAGTAAATATTTTTTTAACAATATTTAAATAGAGTTAAATTTCTATATCAAAGAGGAAAATAAAAGGGGAAAAATGGAAATTTGTGCACTTGCTTCTGGGTCATCTGGAAATTGTTTTTATGTTGGTAATAAAAATGGAATTTTAGTTGATGCTGGAATTTCTACAAAGCAAATAATTGAGAGATTAAATATAATAAAGAAAAATCCTGAAAATATAAAGGGAATATTCATAACTCATGAACATTCTGATCATATTAAAGGGGCTGATGTTTTTGCAAGAAAGTTTAATATTCCTATTTTTTTAACGAAAAAAACTTTTGAAAATTGTTTTTTGTGTTCTGATGAAGATTTAATTAATTTTATTAAAAATGATGAAAGAGTTTCTCTCTGTGGGATGGAAATTGAAGCTTTTTCAAAATCTCATAATTGCTTAGATCCTGTTTCTTTTAATATTCATAATGGAAAACAGGTTTCAATAATAACTGATGTTGGTTATGGGTGTAAAAATGTTATAAAAAGTGTTTCTGAAAGTGATTTTTTATGCATTGAATCTAATTATGATGAAAAAATGCTTGATAATGGGCATTATCCTTATTTTTTAAAAAAATGGGTAAAGAGTGATGAAGGACATTTATCTAATAATCAGTCTGCTTTATGTGTTTTAGAAAATGCTTCTTCAAATTTAAAAAACATTGTTTTATCTCATTTAAGTAAAAATAATAATACTCATAATATTGCATTAAAAAGTTTTAATATTTTGAAAGAAAGAAGGGATTTATGCCCCAAGGTGTTTATTTCTGAAAGAGAATTTCCAACTAAACTTTTTAAGATTTGAATTAAATTTTATCACCTTTTTTATAATTGCAATTGTTACATTCAATCACTGCATAATGTCCTCTAGAGTCAAGGCTAACAGTTATTTGATTACTATTACATTTAGGACATCTGATGTCTAATTCATCATATGTTCCTGGGAACTTTATTATAGGGCCTTGCATAGGGGGGTGGGTAACTTTTAGAGCCACTATATATGAAATATAAGAGTTTAGGAAGTATATAGTTTTTATTAATTATTTAATAGTGGTAACAAAATAGAAAGGTTTATAAAATAAAAATTTATAGGATTATTACAATGGGACTAAAATCCTCTGCATTATTATTGGTAACTGGGGCTGCTATAGCTACTTATACTATTCCTGAAGCTAATCATGCTGTTATTGATAGGATAGACAGAATTAAGCATACTCTTGGTCAACTTATAGATGAATATAGTTCTTCAGTAAGACCTTTACAGCAACCTGTTGCTCAAGATCAGGGTTTTTTACAAAAATCTCCTTTAAGACCTTTACAACAGCCTTTTCTTGAGGATGAGGAACAATGGAGATATACAGAGACTACTTGGCCTTCTGAAAAATGGCCTATTTTGAATGAAGATGGAAGTTATAACAAGGCCTATGTTAAATGGCATGAAAGAAGAAGTGGAAGAAGATAAACAGAATTTAACTTATAGATAAAATTATTATGGTATCTAAAATATCTATTGCAAATATTGTTGGATGGGCGGTAATTTCGGGAGGTATTTTTTTAACTAGTTATCATGGTTGCAGAAGTCAGTTTGTTATTTATGAAAGAGATGGTTTTGGAAATATTAATTCTGCTAAACTTCATCAATTGGGTAGAAATCAGAAACTTATTTTAGATTCTCATAATCCAAATCAATTAGTTGTTGAGGGAAATCCAACTCTAGATTATATTTGTGATTCAATTGGAAGTAATACTCAAAAACTTTATGATTATTGTCAATCTTTAAGAAAACAAATATATTCAGAAGATTTTCAGCAAGAGGATAGTAAAAAATAATTTTTTATTTTGTAGTCACAATAATTTTACCTTCAGGAGTTTTTATAAAAGTATGTTCTGCTTGAGATACTGGATGATGAGAAACTTCTATTAGTTGAGGGTAAGAATGGACTATTTTGTTTTGTTCTAACTCTCTTAGTCCTAGTTTTGCAATATTTCCAAATTTTTCTTGCAGTTCTCTTAAGGAAAATGGGAGTGTTTCGTTTTTTTCCCAGATATATTCTAGAATTTTTCTTGCTGTGTCTCCTCTTACATTTCTTGGACTTGTAATTTGATAAATATTGCTTGCAGGACCTTCATAAATTTTTCCTTTACCTGTTGTTGCAAAAGGTTCTATTGCATAGGCTCCTGGTTCTAGTTTATGTGGGCTATTATTTGCATGATTTGGTATTGTAACTCCTGAATGAATATTGTATTGTTCTAAAGAATGACCGCATAGATTTACAATTGGAGAAAATCCTTTTTTTTGAATTGCAGTCTGAATAGCAGATCCTATTTCATTTAGAGTTGGATTGTTGTTTAAAGTTAAAAGTGCTGATTCTAGAGCATCTTCTGATGCTTTAATTAAATCTTTGTATTTTTTATCAGGGGTTAAATCTAATGAAAAAGCAGTATCTGCAATAAAACCGTTTATATGAACTCCAATATCAATTTTTAAAAGTCCTGTTGCTTTTGTCTCGTCTTCTAGTGTTGGATGATAATGGGCTGCAATATCATTAATTGAAAGATTTACAGGAAAGGCTATTTCTCCACCTAGTTTTATTATTTCTGCTTCAACTTTTTGTGCTATTTCAACCAAAGGCATATCTACTTTAATTAAATTTCTTGCATATTCTTTTATTTTAATTGAAATTTCTCCTGCTTTTTTATAGGATTCAAGTTCATTAAGATTTTCATTAGAATTATTAATATTATCAGATTTAGAAGTTGAAGTAGTAGAGGTTTTAGTTTTATTGATTTTAACCTGTTTAGGATTATCTTTAATTTTGCTTGTTTTTCCTCCAATATGTTCTCTTACTCCATTATTTCCGCCATAACTTTTCTCTGTCATATATTTTTGAAATAATTGGAGTATATAAATGTTTAAAATGAGAATTTTTGTTGTTTTTTTATGGTAAATCCTTCTGAAGGAATATTGGAAAGTTTAGTTAGAGAATTAGGACAAAGAATTGATTGTAGTGATGTGTATGGAGCAAAGAAGATATTACCTGAAATTCAGAGAAGAGTTGAGGATTATGAAAGAGATGCTAATCAGGCTCATATTAAATATCTTGTTTCAAAAACTCCTACTAATCAAAAAAGAGAAGGAAAAAATCAGATTGATTTTGATAATTGGCAAAAAGGCATAATTGATCCATTGAAAATGCAATTAGGTGCAATGAGAAGTTTGCTTTTTAGGAATGAAATGGATTATGCTACTCTTAAAAGGCCAGGGTTTAAGAGGGTTCCATTTTTTTATTATGATTTTTATAGTAAAAAAACAGTTTGTACTCCAGGAGTTATAGCTCTTTTTGGAATTAAAGAAAGAGAAACAGTTGATCTTCCTTTAAAGGCGCTAGCAAGAAAATTTATACGGGAAGATGAGAGAGAAAGGCTTACAACAGAACTTAAACATGGAAATATGATTAAAGATTATTTACTTAAGACTAGGAGCGAGGTATTGGGTGAACTTGTTGTTAATGCTTATCCTCTTTTATATGGAAAAGAGCCTGTTGGATTTGGAGTATTTTTATATTCTGCAGTTGCAAATAAATTTACTATTGGAAGATCTCGTGTTTTTTCACAGGCTGTTGAAGAAGTTGTAAATAAGCTTGGAAGTGAGTTTCAGGTAATAAGACAAAATGTTAATAATGGAAGTTATTAATATGTCAAGATTTATTTTTTGCGTAAACTCCCTATTTTAATTCGTGAGAAAGCAAAAATAAATCTTGAGCATGCTCAAGAACCAGTATGGCGTA
>JAGVIM010000036.1 GCA_020056045.1 Nanobdellota archaeon
GTATTATTTAATAAACTGTTCAAGATAACTAGAATCACCTATTAAACCTGGTATTTTCTTTCCATTCAAAATTACTCCATAACACCCATCAAGGCCATATTCTTTCTTAAATATACTAATTATATCAGAATCAAGATTCATATCAAAAGAATAAACCCTTATATTTGATTCCTTATTTCTAAGATAAGAAAGTATAAATGAAACTTTATCCACACTATCTTTGCACTCCTTAAGATTAGAATAAAAATAAAGTATTGCAGTATAATTATTAGAACACTTTTCATTTCTATCTTTAATTAAAAGAAAATGCCTTAATTCAAGTATAGAATAAGATTTTTTTAATTCAAGAACAACAGAATCATATTTTCCTTTTTTTGATTCCAAAACAGTTATCATATTACCTATGGAATCTAACTTTTCAGATGACCTATCTAAAATAAGTGCATTACAAGGATAAGTAAGTTGCATAAGAGAAATAGTCTCAAAATCAAGAATATCATTCTTTAACTTATCCTGAAGAGTAATCGTATTCTCCTGAAGAGTCATTCTAACAATATAACCAAGAAGAATTCCGATTGAAAAAAATAAAGTTGCAATTAAGAACGCCAATATAATTCTATTATAATCAATATCTCTTGTTTCTACCATTTTATTTCTCTTTTAAATATTGAATAAATTATAGATATAATCCACCAAAATGAAAACAATATCCCATAGAAATAGATAAAAAAAACATAGTTTAAAAAGATTGATATTGGGCGATCAATAGATTTGACCCTCTTATTTATATAAAGAAGCATTAAAAAATTAATTATTATAAATACAGAAGCAAATAATATTATTGGTTCTGAAAAGTATTTATAAAGATTAATTCCAATTAAATTCCAACTTAAATTAAAATTATTCCAAAAATCAAACCCTATTGAAGAATAAAGAGAAAGATTTCTAATGAATTCAACAATAAAACGATAAATATAATAAAAAGTAACAATCATAACAATTAATACTGAAATAATACCTGAGGGAAGTATTATTAATCCAAGTTCACCATAATTTTTTCCAAACATAGATTTATATTTCCATAGATTACTAATCATTCCAAAATACCATCTTCTTCTCTGTCTAGTCAAAGGATATAATTTATTTGGAGCAATAGTATAAACAAGAGATTCAGGAGAGTTTTCTATTTTATAATTATGATATTGTATCCTCATTGCAATCTCCATATCTTCAGTTATATTTTTTTCATCATACCCCCCATATTTTTCAAAAAAAACCTTCCTATATACTGAGAATGGACCTGGCGTAACATGAACTGCATTAATACGGGTAAATGCCTTTCTCAAAAATATTCCCAAATCATATTCAATAGCCTGTACTCTTTGTAAAACTCCTTTTGGCCTATAAACTTTCATTCCAGGAGTAACACACATTACTGTTTCATCATAAAAATAAGGAATCATTTTTTTAAGCGCATCAGGAACTACCATAGAATCTGCATCAAAACTAATTATAAATTCCCCTCTAGACTTCTTAATTCCAAAATTCATTGCACTTGCCTTGCCCCCATTCTTTTTTGTAAATGCTTTTACATTTCCATATTTTTTTTCAAGTTTCTTTGCAAGATTAAATGTTTGGTCACTACTTCCATCATCAATTATAAGAATCTCAAACTTGTTCTTAGGATAATTAAGCTCAACTGCACTTTTTATAGTCTTTTCCAAAGTATCTTCCTCATTATAAGCTGGAACTATTATGGAACAAAAAGGAAATTCTTTTACATCTAAATTTTTAAGTTTTTTACTCTTTTTTAAAAATCCTAAAAAATAATAAACAAGGGTAAAAAGACCAAGAAAAATACTAATATACACTACTATTTTTATAAAAAATTCAGGATCCATTTTAACTAGAATTTTCTTTCAAAATTTTAAGTTCTTTCTCTTTTTCTTCATCCCTTTCATCCCCTTCATTCTCTTCATTTAAATCTTCTTCTTCAACAGCTATCACTTTTCCATCCTGCTCTTTTTTTTGAAGATGAAAGTATTCAAAAAAATCATCGCTCAATCTTAATTCC
Source organism: Nanobdellota archaeon (assembly GCA_020056045.1). Taxonomy (GTDB): domain Archaea; phylum Nanobdellota; class Nanobdellia; order Pacearchaeales; family GW2011-AR1; genus ARS1285. The sequence continues at coordinate 2,075 of JAGVIM010000036.1, forward strand.
AAAGTATGTCCTACTCTCTTGCCAATAACTAATCCAATTTCAATAAAATTCTTAATATGCTCATATGCCTTGTTTCCCCTTATATTTATTATAACAGACTGCTTAACAGGCTGTTTATACGCAATAACAGCCAGAGTCTCCTGTTCTGTCTTGCTAAACTCGGCATTTCCTGTAGCAAGTTTATTAATCATACTAACATATTCTTGCCTAACATCCATTTTCCACATATTATCTTTAATAATAATCTCAATTGCAGACTCTTCCCTATTATATTTCTCAATTAATCTACCCAATATTTCTTTTATCATTAAAGGATTTACATCAGTAAGCATTACCAACTCTTGAAGATTCAAAAACCTAGCAGAAATAAACAAAGCTGCCTCTACCTTCTTCAAATTTTCAATTTCCTTGTTTTCATCTAATTCATTTAAAGTCTCTGAACTTATATTTTCATCCATAATATCCTCCACCCTTTAGTAGAATTAAACAATGAAAAGGAGTTTTAAAGGTTTTTGATGGGCTAGAATATAATATTAGCTTACATTTCTAAAGTAAAAAGTAAAAACTTTTCAAACTTCATTAAAAAAAGTTTTCTGAATTTATAATTAGTGTAATTTATGTTAATTTAGCTATAGATGATATGCATAATAGATTATGAAATGCTCACATAACTCCTATGGATATTAAAGATACCAATAAAGTATCTGAAAAATTGGCTGTCTGCAAAGCGACAATTTTCTTAATAATAGATTCAGAATACTAAGTAAATACAGAATATAGGCTTATTTACGATTCTGCAAATTTGCAATGCAGAATCTATTAAACTAAATAATATTATTTATTTTTTATTAAATAAAAGACAAGTTTTTTTAGTAATCTCTTTTAATTTTAATTTTTCAAATCTTTCTGAAATAACACCACATATTGAATTTGTATCTGGCCTACCATAAACAAACTTCCTATTACAGTTTTGATTTGTCAAATTTACTCTTGAAAATAATATAAATTCCCCATTTTCATAAATAACAGACATATTGTCCAAAGAAAAATTCTGATAATCTTTAAATATCAGGACAATTTCATTATTAGCAATTGCTTCCTTAGGACTCATCCACAAAGAATAAGTATTCGAAGTATAATAATTTACAGGAACCCAATGATTTGATCTAATTGAACAATTTAAAAGATCTTTATCTATAATCACACTAGCAGCTTCTTTATACATATCATCATTAGATCTATGATTATATTCCCAAATCAAAATAAA
>JAGVIM010000136.1 GCA_020056045.1 Nanobdellota archaeon
AATACAAGTTTATTAATTATTATCATAATTATATTAATAATTAAAGGTTTTATAAGGGTTTTGATTTAATTAAAATGGGAGATTTTTTTGAAAATTAGGACTAATTTGACCTACATACTCCTGATCAGCTAGACATTCAATTTGATTTTTATTTAAAAGTGCAGAAACATTTCTAATAACTTCATCTGGAACATAAGTTTTTCCCTGAACCAAACCATAACTTTCTAAACAACTACATATAGGAACAAGTAACCTTTTGGTTTCTTCTGTAATTAATCTAATTCTCTCAGAACTCATTCCTTTATATCTAGTTACTGAAACAAGGTCATCTAATCTCTCAGAAGACTTTGGACGAATGGATACTTTGAATAGCCCTTCACCCTTCCCTAATTCAATTAACAAATCACTTGTAATCTTGCCCATAATCTTATTATGAATCAAAGATTATAAAATTATCTGTAGAAGATTGCTATAATTGATCAATAAAAAAAAATATAATGGTTTTTATACAGAAAGTATTTTAAACTAATTTACTTTAATTAAATAATGAAAAAGAGGAATATAAAAATAATAATTTGGAGTTTAATCATTATTATAATATTTGGGATATTATTTTCTCAAATTTTATTGATTTCACCACCATTTACTTCCTGTGATTATTCAGATATTGATAAATATAGTAAACAAGTATTAGAGAAAAAAGATCCTTCTATATGCAATAAATTAGCTGAAAAGTGTTTTCCAGATAGTAGTCCTAGATCTTCCTGTTATCAAGAAATTGCTATAAGTCTTAAAAATTACTCTATTTGTGAAAAAATGAGCAGGCCCGGAGTAGATTATTGTGGCTTTCAAATAGCAATAAAAAAACAAGACACTTCTTGGTGTTATGAACCTAAAAAAGAGGGGTATGTTAACAGTAAAGAAGAGGATACTAACTATTGTTTATCTAGCTTAGCAGCATATAACGAAAATCTTTCTATTTGTCAGCTTATTAGAGAAAAAGAAACTAAGTGGGGTATCGAAGATTGTTATTATCATTTTGTTAAAGTTTCTATTTATGAACTTCATAAAGAACCTAGTGATTTTATAGGTGTATGTAAGAAAATATCAAATAATTCAAAAAAAGACTCGTGTTTCTTAGATATAGGATATGTTTCAGAGGATAAAAAAATATGTGATAATATAATTAATATAGAAAAAAGAGACCAATGTATAAGTGGTAGGCGTGTTAATTAGATAAACTCAACTTTAAACTCTTTTCCTTCTTTTATCTCGCGAGCATTTGCAACATCTTTTAAATCTTCAACTAACTCTACAATTTTCTTTTTATCTTCCTTTGTTATTGTTAAAATTATCTCTGACTTCATTGATTTTTGAGCCTTTGATTTTTCATATCTTATTTTTGTAAGTATCTCAATGAATAAATCAAATTCATTAATATTAACTGATTTATCAGCATTCTTGAAATTCTCTTTATTATCTGTTTTAACAGCATTTTTGGAATTTTCTTTAGCCTTAGCTAAAGAACTCGTGCTTATTGGCCATTCACTTATATGTATTGATTTATCTTTTTCTACTTTTTTGAAATGCTGTTGATAAATTTCTTCTGTAATAAAAGGCATTATAGGGGAAATCAGTTTTAATATTGTTAAAAGTGAAATGTAAAGTGTATATTGAGCAGATTCTTTTCCTTTCTTTCCTTCGTAAATTCTCTTCTTAACAATCTCTAAATAATTATCACAAAACATATTCCAAAAAAACTTTTCAGTTTCAAGTTTTGCCCTTGAATATTCATAATTTTCAAATGCTTCTGTACAACTTTTAACTAATTTATTTAATTTATTTAAAAATAATTCATCTATTTTTTCTAGCTTTTTTGCCTTGCTGTGTTTGTAATCAGTAAGATTCATAAAAACAAAATTACTAGCATTCCATAGTTTATTTTCAAATTTCTTTCCTGCAACTAAATCATTTTCTAAATAATCCAAATCTTCTCCTAATTTTGAGCCTGCAGACCAAAATCTCATTGCATCTGCAGAATATTTTTCAATAACTTCCTGAGGTAAAACTCCATTTCCTTTACTCTTACTCATTTTTTCTCCTCCAAGTGTAACAAATCCAGAAATTATAGTATTGTTCCAGGGAACTTCATTCTCATGATATAATGATTTAACAACTGTATAAAATAACCAAGTTCTTATTATATCATGGGCCTGAGGACGAAGAGAAAAAGGCAAAACTATTTTGGAATTTTCTTTTGTATTAACTAAAGAACTTGCCAATTGTGGAGATATAGAAGAAGTCATCCAAGTATCAAGAACTTTTTCTTCTGCTTTAGCTTCACTTTTGCATTTACTGCATTTCTTTTTTACCTCGGTAGGATCAATTGGAAGCTCTTTTTCAGTTGCAATAATTATTTCTTTACATTTTTCACATTGCCAAACAGGAATAGGAACTCCAAAATGCCTATCTCTTGAAATATTCCAATCCCATTCTAATCCATTTACCCAGTTATCATATCTTTTATGCATAAATTCAGGATGCCATTTTATTTTATTTCCCTGTTTAATAAAATCTTTTTTTCTATCAAGGATTTTAATAAACCACTGCTCTGTTGGAAGAAATTCAATTTCTGTTCCGCATTTATCATGAACATTAACAGCATGAGAAATAGATTTCTGTTCAGTTATCAAATCTTCTTTTTTCAGCTCTTCAAGAATCTTTTTTCTAGCCTCCTTAATCTTTAATCCTTTATATCCTTCAATCTTTAAAGTTCCATCATAATTTAAAACTATTTTAGGATTTAATTTATGTCTATTAATTGCCTCTGCATCATATTTATCACCATAACTACAAATCATTAAAACTCCTGTTCCTTTTTCAATATCAGCACTTTCATCTTCAATTATTGGAACTTCGAAATTAAATAAAGGAACTTTTGCTTTCTTTCCAACTAAACTTTTATATCTTTTATCCTTAGGATTTACAAAAACAGCAACACAAGCTCCAAGTAATTCAGGTCTTGTAGTTGCAATTAAAAGATCTCTATCTCCACATCTAAATTTTAATGTTAAAAATAATGAAGGTAATTCTTTATCATCTAATTCAGCTTGAGCAACAGAAGTCTGACATTCAGGACACCATAAAGTTGGAAATCCTTTTTTATATATCAAACCTTTTTTATATAATTCAATAAAAGATTTTTGAGCTAATTTTCTTGAATTATTATCAATTGTAGAATAATAGCAATCATAATCACAGCTTATTCCAGCATTTTTCCAATCCTGTATAAAATCAGGAGTTATTTCCTTTAGAGTTTTAACACAAAGCTGAATAAATTCTTCTCTTTTCATACTTTTACTTTTAACATTTTTTAATTTTTCAATAAGTCTTTCAGTAGGTAATCCATTGTCATCTGTTCCAAATGGATAAAAAACATTTTCATTATTCATCCTATGAAATCTTGCAATAAAATCCATTTGAGAATACATATAAGCATGTCCAATATGCATTTTTCCAGATAATGTTGGGGGGGGAGTATCTATTGAATAGATTTTACCTTTCTTTTTAGGGTCAAATCTATAGATTTTTTCCTTTTCCCAAAAACTTATAATCCTTTTTTCAACTTCGTGAGGATTATAAGGAACAGAAATCTGCGATTTCTCAGGTTTCTTTATTTTTTCTTCACTCGAAGCTTTACCTCTTAAAGCGAGAGTTAGAGAATTCAAAGAATTCTCTATTACTTGTTTTGAGTTATATTGTTCAGCCATGTTCTATTAAAATCCTATGAAAAGTTATATTAAAAATCTTGTGCTTAACCTAAAGATATATCTTATCCCGAAACTATTTCATAAGGCTGATATAGTTAACCCTATGAAATTATCAAG
>JAGVIM010000073.1 GCA_020056045.1 Nanobdellota archaeon
AGGGAATTAACAGCCTAATTCCTTCTAAAAAAAGATTAATCCTATTATATGTTGGAAGAACTCTTTTATGATTATACCCTAAAAGTTCCATAATAAAATAATTAATATCTTGACTTTCCCTTATTATATCATCAAAAAATATACATTTGTAATATCCATCAATTTTATCTCTTCTTGCATCTGAGCCTGTTCGAACTAAAACATCTATGTTTTCTTTTTCAAGATTGGGCATTAATAAAATTTGCAAAAAACTTAATCCATAATTAATTATTCCCTTAGGCATTCTAAGGATACTTAATACTCTCTCTCTTTTCCTTTTTTCATTGTCAGGAATAGAAAGATTAAATGAAAGTGGAACTCTTATCATACTCCAGACTTTCCATCCACCTATTTCATATTCAGGAATTTTTGTGTTCTTTTCAATATACTCAAATAGGTTTAATACTTTTTTAACATCTAAAATTTCGTTTAATGGATTTTCTTTTTCAGTTTCCATTTTCAAAAAAATTATTTATATTTTCAATTATTTTATTTTGCTCTTCTTCTTTTAAATTAGGATAAATTGGTAAGCTAATTATTCTTTCATAAAAATCTTCTGCATTTGGGCATAATCCTTTTTTATATCCAAGTTTTTCATAAAAAGGATGCCAATACACAGGGATATAATGTACTTGACACATAATTTCATTTTCTTCTAAATAATTAAATAAAGAAAGTCTTTTTTCAGAATCTTTTAATTTTATTACATAAAGATGATATGGATTAAAAGATTCATTATCATTAATTAAAGTTTTAATCTCTTTATTACTCTGGAAAGCTAGATCATACTTTTTTGCAATTTCTCTTCTTTTTTGAATAAATTCATTAATCTTTTTTAATTGAGAGATTCCAAGTGCACATTGAAAATCAGTTATTCTATAATTATATCCTAGATCCTGCATTTCATAATACCAATGCCCTTCATTTTTATTTTGCAATTTATCTTTATCTTTTGTAATTCCATGACTTCTTAGTTCTTTTAGTTTTTCATAAAGTTCTTTTGAATTTGTTGTAATCATTCCCCCCTCTCCTGTTGTTATGTGTTTTACAGGATGAAAACTAAAAATAGTCATATCTGAATATTTACAGTCTCCTATTTTTGTATCTTTATACTTTCCACCAAGTGCATGACAGGCATCTTCAATAATAATCAGATTATGTTTATCTCCAATTTTTTTTATTTTATCCATTTCACAAACTAAACCAGAATAATGAACAGGAATTATTATTTTTGTTTTTGAAGTTATTTTTTCTTCAATTTTATTTTCATCAATAAGTCCGTTTTCTTTTATATCTACAAAAACCGGTTTTGCATTGCAATATAAAGCACAATTTGAAGATGCTGCAAAAGTCATAGGTGTTGTTATCAATTCTTCATCTTTTTTTAGTTCTGCAGCAAGGCAAGCAATGTGTAATGCAGCAGTTCCATTACTTACCGCAACAGCATATTTGCATCCAACAAATTCACAAATATTTTTTTCAAATTCATCTACTTTTGGACCAGTTGTTAAAAAATCTCCTTTCAAACTTTCAATTACTTCACAAATATCTTCTCCATCAATTGTCTGTTTTCCATAGGGAATCATTTTAACCAAGATTTAGAATTTTCTTTAACTCTTCTTTAGAAATAATATTGTCTTTTGAACTATATTCTTTCATTTTATTTAAGTCTACTTTTTTCCCATCTTTTGCATATTCACAGGTTTTATTTGCCATCCATGGATTTACAATACAGGAATTTATTATGTAGAGATCCTTAAATTCAATAGTTCTTGCCATTTCAGTATCATTTATCATTAATTCATGAATTTTCTCTCCAGGCCTAATTCCTATTATTTTTACTTCATGATTTGGATTATATTTTTCTTTTAGTATTTCAATAAGGTCTGTTACTTTATGAGAAGGTATTTTTGGAACAAAAACTTCACCTCCAACTCCATATCTAATTGCATTAAAAATTAATTCTACTGCCTGGTCAGAAGTAATTGCAAATCTAGTCATTCTTTCATCTGTTAAAGGTATTGGTTCACCTTTCTTAATTTTTTCAGTAAAAAATGGAAGAACAGATCCTGTGCTTTCTAAAACATTACCATATCTTACACAAATAAAATTTGTTTTTGCAGATCCTTTACTATAGTTACTTTCAGTAAATATTCTTTCTGAAACAAACTTACATGCCCCATAGGTATTGACAGGAGAACAAGATTTATCTGTAGAAATAAATAATACCTTTTCAACATTATTTTCAATGCAAGCTCTTACTATATTTAAACTTCCAATAATATTTGTTTTTATTGCTTCCTCAACATTATATTCAATCATATCTACTCTTTTTAATGCAGCAGCATGAATTACAATATCTGCACCCTTTGTTGCTCTTAATAATCTAGGATAGTCTCTAATATCTCCTATAAAGTGACCGATTAAATCATTATTAAACATTTGTTGAACATTATGATGTTTAACTTCATCTCTACTTAAAATTCTAATTCTTGCAGGTTCGTATTTTAGAATCTCTTTTATTAGAGCTCTTCCTATAAACCCAGTACCACCTGTTATCAATATAGTTTTACCTTTTAAAATATCTAGCATATTAAAAGAGAAATACTCTTGTTTTTAAGCTTTTCTTTTATATTGTATTGTTAAGTTAAAGGGTGTTTTTGAAGAGGATTTTTCATAAGCATAAACTTTTGTGAATTACACATAAAATAGGGTACAGACCTCCGAGGAAAACGCAAAATTTTAGTAAACCAAAAGCTTATAAAGATTATTATTATTATTATTATTATTATGAAAAAGGGTGTGATAAAAAATAATAGAGTAGCTTTTGCGAATTTAATTTTATTTTTTGGAATTGTATTAACAATATCTTTTGTCTTAGCTGCTCATGTTATAACAACCTCAACAGGAGGAACATCTTACTCGGTTAATGAGGATGTTGGTTTTATTTATAATATAACAGTTAATAACACTGATACAACTGCTTCTGTAAATATAAGCCAAGTTAATATAACAATTCCAAACACATTTTCTTTTTTAGCAAATTCAAATGGAACTAGTGCTGGAACTCATACTTTTACAAATACAAGCACGGTTTTTAGTTGGAATAATGATGGGCTAGTTATGAATTTAACATGGAAATATTTTTGGTTTAATGTAACTGCATCTACCCCTGGAAATTATAATTTAACTATCACAACTACAAATGCAACAGGTTCTTTTTCATCAAATATTTCTGTAACAATCAATGATACAACTCCCCCTTCATCAATAAATTTTGTTTCTCCGAGTGAAAGCAATAATGCAAATCTTTCAAGGTCCAATATTGCAGTGAATGTAACTGCGACAGATAACGGAGTTATCAGCACGATTATAGTAAGGTTGTTCAATTCAACAAGTAATCAGATAAATTCAAGCACTTCTTCAACTTCTCCGCTATTTATTAATTTTACAGGGCTTTCTAATGGAGTTTATTATTTTAATGCAACTGTTAATGATACTTATGGAAATAGCAACAGCACATCAACAAGAACTATAACTTTAGACACAACATCTCCTTCATTAACAATTAATTCACCTGTTTTATATGCTAATTTAAGCTCAAGAACAATTACCATA
>JAGVIM010000179.1 GCA_020056045.1 Nanobdellota archaeon
AAAAGAATACAGATATTTCTTCTGAATTTGCTTCTGATCCTCAGGTTCAAATTAAATTTAATAGTTTAAGAGCTTCTATTGATGATTGTATGAAATTTACTTCTCAAGAAGCTCTCGATCTGATTGGAATTCAGGGAGGATATTATAATCAACCTAAAGAATTTTTTGATTTGGGTTGGGCATTTATTCCTTATTATTATAATGAGGGAAAATTATTAATGCCTATAAATTCAGAGATACAAAATCAGTTGGGATTATATGTTAATGATAATATTAAATCTTGTTTTGATAGTTTAGATACAGGAGATTTTAAGATTAGTTATCTTAATGCAAATACAAATGTTCAAATAAAACAAAATGAGGTTTTGTTTAGTATTGATATGCCTGTAACAATAAGAAGAGATACAAAATCAGTTAAATATGAGTTAAAAGATTATCCTGTTTTAATTCAATCTAAGTTATTTGGAATGATTGAATTATCTAAATTTATAACTGATTCTAATAAAGAGGATCCTGATATGGTTTGTATAAGTTGTGTTGCTGATATGGCTGAAGAAAGAAATTTATATGTTGATATGCTTGATTTTGATAATTCTTCTACATTAGTTATTGTTTCAACAAATCAATCAGAATTATCTCCATTAGTATTTGAATTTTTAAATAAATATTCTACAAAATCTGCAAATATTTCTCCTGCACCTAACGTAGTATAAAATGAAAAATTTAAAATTATTTAGTTTTATAATTATTTTTTTAATTAGTTTTATTTTAATTAGTGCTGCTTCTCCTGCACCTACTAGTGAACTTGGAATTCCATCAGCAGCTCAGATGCATCTTGATGAGACAAATATTAATGCTGCAATTAATTATATAAAAAATATTGCTACACTTGATAAAGAAGGAGTTAATATTGCTAGTACTGATTCTGTAAAAGATTCAAAAAGTTTATGGGGTGCTTTTGTTAATCCTGGAAATTATCCTTCTTTTGGAGATAGTAAGGAAGTTCAAATAAAAGAGGCTCAAAAAAGAATTTGGGCTGGACTTAATTCTGAAGATAGGAAGAAGTTTTTAATGACTGTAATGGAGAAAAAAGGATTTAAAATAGATCCTACTAGATTAAATGGACTTGATTCGAAGGATTTAACTTGGGATGGTAGTAAATTAAATACAAAAAGTGGCGCTTATCTTGATTTTAATCAACTTCCTAAAACTTGGTTAAAAGAGATTGATTATAGGGAGGGAAAACTTGTTTGTAAATTTGATAGTCAAAATTCTGGAAAAAAAGAAGATGAAAGAACAATAATTCTTGAGGGAAAAGGAACCATAAATAATAATGGGATTTTAATTATTCCCGGTATAACTGATTTTGTTAGTGATCCTAGGACTGGAATAGGTCTTGGAGAAATAAATATTCTATATGGTACTGGAGGAACAATTAGATTAACTAATAATGAAAAAATTGCATTATTAGATGGGGCAAATCTTAAGATTGGAAATAATTTTTATAAGCAGTTTTATGGAATAAAAAGTTCCTATGATGCCTATAAACCTGAGAATGGAAAGGATGAAGAGTCAATTATTGGTTTTTATAAGGGATCTATGACTCCTTCTGGAAGTAGTTCTCCTTCTGATAAGTCATTTATATTTCCAGAAGTAAAAAATGCAATAGTTTCGGTTGTTTCAAAAGAAGGAGTTTATGCAGGAGATATATACACTTCTAGAATGAATAGTGTAAAAATAATAAATAATGATGAAAAATATTTTAATCCTTCTAAAGTTAATTTTGATCCGGTATATGATCTTCCATTTAGTTCTGATCAGGCTTTTGTTGAAATAAATAAGAATTCAAATGGAAAATATGATTTAAAGATGGTTGGAAATACCTACATTGGTTTTATTGCACAAAAAGGAGTTGATATTGAGAATGTTTTCCTACAGGGTCAAGGAGATTTAGTAAAGGATAAATTAAGTAATGAGATGAGGGGAGAATTTATTTATTTTAAAAATGGAGATCAAGGAGTATCTGTTGAAAAAGGACAAACTTATATGTCAGGACCTTCTAAATTAGTTGCAAGTGTAGATTCATTAGTTAATGGGAGAGATATGTCTAAGAATATAAAACAAGTAAATGGGAAAGAGGGTTCTCAGGTAATTGTTGAGTCGAATGATGGAGTTAAAAGGGTTGTTTATAATTACAATAATGATGGTTCTAATCTATGGAAAGATAAGGTAAAAGTTCAGGATATACAACAATTTGTGACTAGTTTAAGAAATAAGATATTTACAAAAATTTCTGAAGAAACAAGAACTAATGTTCCAACTCTATAGGGCCGTATTATTGGGTTTATTTTAAGGTAGATCTTCTATTATTTAAGGTAGTGTAATTAGGATATATTCTATTATATACTTATTATTTATTGTTATTTATCTAATTTTATTCTTTAATTCATAATAAGCTATTTAAAGGCTTTTTTCCTATTATTTTTGTATATTACACTACAAGTTTTATATAAAAAAAGGTGATTAATTGTGTATAAAAGATATATAAAAAGAGATGGAAAAGTGTTTGGACCTTATTACTATGAGAGTCATAGAGATAAAGATGGAAAGGTTGTTTCTAAGTTTATTTCGGGTCCTAAAAAGATTGATAAGATTAATGGATTTGGTAGTAAGCTAAAAGGAATAAATGGTTCTAAATTGCTTTTAATTTTAGGCATAATTCTGATTGTTACACTACTTCTTTTTGTTGGTAATTTAAGCTATGGTGGAAAAACAACAGGAAGAGTTATTGATGCAAGTTTAAATGATACAGAACTTGTAAGGGCAGAACAAATAAGAGCAGAACAAATTGCAGATAATAATCTAGAGAGTAATATTGATGTTAGAGATGCTGTTGATCTTGTTGTTAAAGAAGTTCCTAGAGAAAATAATAAGATAATTGAGTTTAATACAAGTGAAGGAAAAATAGAATTAAATTTTGACTTGATGAATTATAGTGAGTGGGAGCAAGCAAGTTCATCTGCTGATGAAAATTCCACATTTGCACAAAGCTCAGTTGAAGCTCAAGACTTTAATATAACTGTTAATAGTTCAAAAGAAAGATACAAGTGGGGATATAATGTTAAGCTAAATGATTTGAACTTCATGGCTAGAATTGATGTTAGAACAAATCAAACTATTTCTGTAATTGATAATCAAACATTAAGAATTGGAAAAGCTTATTTGAGCTTTGCAGATCTTGCAAAGCAAGGTTATATTTTGAATATAAATGAGCCTGTGAGAATAAATAATACTATAATTGTAGTTAATGAGACAAATCTG
>JAGVIM010000003.1 GCA_020056045.1 Nanobdellota archaeon
ATAAGGTCTAGAAATTCCAAATACCCTCTGAGCAGCATCATAAAGATGTTCTATTCCTATTGTCTGATAAGGTTTTACAACCTGTTCTTCTACACAGATATCTAATGTTTCAGTTAGCATCTTATCTTCCTCCTCCAAATCTATCCTGAATATTTTCTTGTCTTATTATTTCATTTCTAGAATTATTATTTGAAATTCCCCTATAACAATCAACTAAAACACGAGCACAACCAAAATAAAGTAATAATTTCCAATCTGCAGCATATCCAACACTAGCTATTCCAATACCCATAACTGCATCTCCAATTAGATCTTTTTCTAATTCATTTAATTGTTCAATTTGATTTCTTAGAGTCATTCAGCTGTTCCCATCAGCCCCTATCCTATTTTATCCTACCCAGTATGATTTATAAACCTTACTATTTGTTACCATTTTAAAGTAATATCTAATTCCTACCTAAACCTATAACTTAATAATAAATTGAGTTTTCTAGCTAGAATTTTAAGCCCTTCTTTTCTTGTTTCTGTTTCTTGCTCTGCATTGTGACTTAGAGTACCTTACTACTTCTAGATATAATTGTATTCTTTCAAATTCTTGACAAACAGGTCCAGAAATATCTTTATTCATTTCTATAACTTGTTCATAAGTATATAAGACAGGAACTCCATTATATTCTATATTTAAAGGAACTTTTGATTCTGGATTAAACTCTTTTCCAAAGAATAAAACTGAAAATCTTGAATAATAATCTCCTTGTTCATTTAAGCCAAACAAAACAAGGGGGTAGCTATTTTTAAATCTTGTTAACTTAGCACAATTTAGTCTGGGATTATGAATATCTTGGGCAATATCCTCTGCAATTTGTAAAACATTTTGAGTTGATTCTTGACTGAGCCTTTTTAATGGATGTACTAAACAATTTCCTGAATAATGAACAGGAAGAACAAATTCTTTTTGAGAGTCAATAATATCAATAAGTCCAACATGATTATAATCAGAAATTGGAATGCCCCTAATATCTCTTTCACAATATACAACTAATTCTCCGCCTGCTTGAAGTTTAGATGTTCTCATAAACCTTAGATTCAAAAACCGATTTTTAAATATTTCTATAAAATATATTATAAATATGATGTAATACAGGCAATACAATAAATAGCTTTAAATATACACTTTATTTATTTTAAACTATGGCAAAAGAAAATCCTAAAGATGAAAAATTAGAAAAACCTGCCTATGAATCTTCTTTAGATGACTCAAGATATCAAAATGCAGATATTAAAGGAAATGTTCCAAATACTCCTACCCCTGAACAAGAAAAAGAAATGCAAAAAGTTCGTGAAAAACTAGAAGTTCTGAAAAAATTTATTACAACAAAGTATAAATTTGTTGAAGCAATTGGAATAATTCCGCCCCAAGCAGCAGATATATTTGATGAAGAAAATGAATTAACAGAAGAAGAAAAAAAGGCAAAGCCAATGCATCTTTTGGTTGTTCTTCCTGATGATAAAGAAAAAGAATTTAACACAATAAGAAGTGAAATAGTAAAAGAAATAGCAGAATCAAAGCAAAAAATTTGGCTTAATTTATTTTTAACAAAAGATTTATGGGAGATATGTATGGATTCTAAATACAGTATCATAGAAGGAATTGGAATGGCTTTTCCATTACATGATAAAGGAATTTTAGGTTCTTTAAGAGTAGCCCAAATTCACAAGTCTTTAGTATTAAAAAAATTTGAAAAATATGTTTACTCCTATGTTATTGGTGGAAGTTTAGTAAGAGGAGATGCAGTTAAAACAAGTGATGTTGATTCCTACATAATAATTGATGATACAGATGTAAAAAGAATGCCTAGATTGGAATTAAAAGAAAAATTAAGAAATATTATTTATTCATATATAATGCAAGCAGGAGAACTTGCAGGTGTGAAGAATGTTTTAAATGTCCAGGTTTACCTGTTAACCGAATTTTGGGAGGGTGTTAAAGATGCAAACCCAATTTTCTACACTTTCATAAGAGATGGGGTGCCACTTTATGACCGTGGGGGATTCTTACCCTGGAAATTATTATTAAAAATGGGTAAAATAAAACCATCTCCAGAATCAATTGATATGTTTATGTCAATGGGAGATAAAACATCAGAAATTGTAAAAAGAAGATTACTAGATATTGTTATTGGTGATTTATATTGGGGAGTTATAACTCCAAGCCAGGCTATTTTAATGTTATATGGAGTTCCTCCAACAACAGTAAAAGAAACAGTTCATGAAGTAAGAAGAATTTTTGTTGAAAAAGAAAAACTACTTGAAAAAAAGTATGCAGATATTTTAGAAGAAATAGCAATCAAATATTACAAAGGATATGAACATCAAAAAATAACAGAAGTTTCTGGAAAAGATGTTGATAGACTATTAAAAAATACAGAAGATTATCTTAAAAGATTAAAAGAATTAAGAGAAGATCTTGAAAAAGAAATGCAGAAAAAAACATTCAAGGAAATATATGAAAACACTTTCAAGATAATGAAATCTCTTTTTGGAGATAAACCAGAACAAGATTTAATAAAAGATTATGAAAAAGAAATTGTAAATAAAGGAAAAACAAACCCAAAATTTATACACACTTTAAATGAATTGCTTACAATTAAAAAAGAATATGGTTCAAAAAAAGCCCCTTCAAAATATTTATTTGAATCCCTAAGAAAAGATTCAGTTTATCTTATTGAGAGTTTAATTGAATATGGACAAAGAAAAGAACTTGGTCTTTTAGAGAAAACAAAAGTTATTTTAACATTTAAGGGAAAACATGCAGAATTATTTTTAACAAACCCTGCATTTTTGATTTTTGAAAATAAAGTAAAAAAGATAACTGATAAAGTTGAAGATTCAGATATGAATGAATTTAATAAAGCAATGTCAGAATATAAAGGTCATAGCGTAAAAGTTAATGCAGATATGCTTTCTTTACTTAAGAAAGAATTAGGTGAGTTTGATATAAACCTTTAAATTATTTTTCTGATACAATAATAACTAGATTATATAAATTGATAATGTTTTTAAATGAAGATAATTTATATTAATAATGCAAGTCGTAGTATCACTTGAAAAATTGGTTGAGGAGCAAGAAGCTAAAAATATTCAAGAAGAAGGTTATAGGGGAAATAGATTTTATGCTGCATTACAATTTGCAGGAGATTGTATAAAGGAAAACCAAGAAATACTTCATTGTGATGTTCCATTATACTCTCATCTTAAAAAAGGAGCAGAGGATTGTGTGGGGGCAATTAAAGTTTTTTATAAAAAAGATATTCATCATCCTAAAAAAGTAATAGGTAGTGTGAAAAGATTATTTTCTAGACTCGCGAGTTCAACATCAACAATGGCTGCAGAAACTCTAAAAAAACCCCTTTCCTACACAACTGCCATTAATAGTTTTAGTTATGCTATTTTTGCATTAAATTATTCTGAAAGAGATAAACAATATTTTTTTACTAAGAAAACAAACCTATCTGTTTTTAGTTAATCTTTTTTACTTTAATCATATTAACTCAGGTTTCTGAAGCCACCTATAAAAAATAATATGACTCTGTAGACATTATTTTTTCTGAATAATTGTTAGTAGCTCTCTAAAATAATAATTATGTAATCTATCCATCAAGCGATGCTTCTATCTTCACATCATTTTATTTTTATAGACAATAATTATAAACCTTGGAAATTTTGTCTTGACTGATGTCAGATAAAATTTTAATTTTACTTCAAAATCCTGAGCAGTTACCTTTAATTAAAAACAATTATAAGCATTAAAAATATATTATTTTGTGAAAAGAAAAAAAACTTTATCATTTGCAAGAGAATTCATCAGAAATAGAAAACAACTTGGAACTCCTTTTCCAAGTTCAAGATATCTTGCAAGAGCAATTGCAAAATATGTTGTTGGATATAATATAGTAGAATTAGGGGCAGGTCAAGGACAAGTAACAAAAGCAATTTTGCATAGACATCCAAATATTAAATTAACTGCATTTGAAATTAATCAAGGACTTCTTGAACATCTAGCTGAAATTGAAGATCCAAGATTAAGAGTTGTTGAAGCAAGTGCAGAGCATTTTTCTGATTATGTTCCGGAATTTCAGTGTGTTGTTTCAGGACTTCCTTTAACTTCAATGCCAGAAGAAGTTGTTCATGAATTATTAACTACATCAAAAAGAGCACAAAGATACATACAATATAAATATTTTCCAGAAGGTAATTTATTAAAAAAATATTTTTCAAATGTAAAATTAAAAATTGTATTTATGAATCCACTTCCCGCACTCGTTTATGTTTGTTCAAATAATGGTTCTAATACACCCTCTTAATGAACCTCCCTATACCAAGAACATAGGGCATCTATCTAATTTTATTTTGGAAGCTTCGCGTAACCAAAATCTTTTTTATTCTTAGTTAAT
>JAGVIM010000155.1 GCA_020056045.1 Nanobdellota archaeon
ACTCCTTCCAGCAGCAATATATGTTTCAATAGAGGATCTACTTGAATCAAGTCCTGCGGTCTTAAATATATTTTTATATTGAGTATGAGTTATAAAATTATACTTTGCTAAAACTGCCAATTTAGCCCGATAAACCGGTGAAATAGGGTTGCTATCACTTATACGACTAGTCCACCAATCAGGAAAAGAAATTTTCTCACCATAAGTAGCAATATTTTCAGATTGACTCTTAAAACTATATCCCCTGATAAAACCATAGGAGGGATTACTAGTTCTTCCCCAATAAGGATCTACACTTCCCCATTCAGAGTAAAAATCTCTTCCAAGATTAAAATGACGTTGATGAAATGCCTCATGAAAATAAGTAGGTATACCCTGATGAGAACCTTGTTCATCAGAAGGATAATACAAATCAGAAACAGGAACATGCATTATTCCGTCAGTATTAGACCAACCATTCCCACCATACTCATTAGATAAATCAAGAACATTTATATTTTTCACAAGATCTAAAGGAATCTCTTGCATAAATTTCATTAAAACTTTTAATCTTTCAGTAGTAAGGCCGTTTGTTGCTCCAGAAACCCTAATTCCTGTCTTTCTTGTAAATTCTGCAAGGCTAACCTCATCAAACTTTAATTTTGGCTCAAATCCTATTTCAGTTAATTTTCTTTGAAGGCTGGCAACATCTACTTTTCCATTTTCAGTATACCTTTGGAGTTCTAAACGTTCTTCATTATCGAGTTCATCATATATTTCCTGAGCTTCAAAAGTTAACTGATTAAACATTAAATTAGAAGAAACATAAAAATTGCCACCGGTCTTAAAATACTTAAGATCACTTTTAAGATCCTGTTGAGAAACAGCAGCATATTGATCAAGATCATTAGAATAAACATCAAAATCTTTTAAATTATTTCCATTATTATCAACAAAACTGACCCTAACTGAGGCAGAATATTTCCCATTATCAAAATCTTGAGCTAAAACCTTTTCAGGATCAAAATAAAGTTCATTATCTTCTCCATAAAAACTTCTACCACTATCAAAAGTAACAATACTTTCTCCACTAATTTTAACAGGGGCAATATCATTACCAATATTATCACCAATAGATTTTTCAAGAATAACCTTCCCATTTTTTGCCTGTACAGAAACAGTATTATCAGGAGTTGTTCTTATTCCAAAGTCATTTCCAGGAACAATAGATAAAATAACTCCTTCTCCAGAAAGTGAAGAAACAATTACTTTATCTTTTCCAAGAAAAAGATAATCTTTTTTTTCACCAATTTTATTTTCATCAGAAATTAAATAAGTATCCTTATTATTTAAAATTAAAAAATTATCTTTTCCATCTGAATTTTTTAATATATAATTCTTATCAGAAATATAAAATCCATCTTTATAACTCACAATTGTTTTTCCATCTTTGCCCTGTATTATATCTCCACTTGCAAATCTAATTCCACCCGAATCAGTTTCATAGGAAAAAACAGCTTCCTCATTATTATCTTTTTCAACTTTTTCAGGTTCTTTTAATTCAGAACCCGGTGGAATATTAAAACTAACCTTATCTTTTTCATAGGAAACAATAGAACCTTTAGGTAATTCAACATCATGACCCTTAACTCTATATTTGCCGCTTTCAGAAGTAGTATATTTAGTTCCTTCAGTTAATTTACCAGTTTTATCAAAAATGAAATTTCCTCCTGCAACTATATTAGCAATAGTTTGTTTTTCACTAGACTTTTCAGGATAATAACTAAAAGAACCTCCATTCTTTAGATTAATAGAAACCTGATCATTTTCAAATTTCATCTGAGTTCCAGTAGGAACATCATAAACCTGACCATTTAAATTAAAAGATTTTTGATTTAAAGTTTCAACATCTAGTTTAACAATTTTACCTTTATTATCAAGGTAAAATTTACTATCAGATTTTAAATCATTATAACTATATTGTTTCAAATCTTCTGAAGTAACCGATAATAAACCTTTATCCTTAAAAACTACAACAATTCCACTTCCATCTTTTTTTATCTTAACATTTTCAACAAGACCTATAGAATTAACACCATCTTTTCCACTTGCACTTTTATCAAGATAAACTGTTTGACCCTTATCAATATTAACTTCTCCATTTGAATCAAAGGGCATTAAAACAGGTCTCAATACCTTTTCTTC
>JAGVIM010000255.1 GCA_020056045.1 Nanobdellota archaeon
AAGAACTTTTTTATTTTTAAAATCAAAATCTTTTAGGGTTTTCATTTTATTTTAATTTCTTAACTAAATCAACTAATCTATTAGAATAACCATATTCATTATCATACCAGGAAAAAACTTTAACAAGATTTCCATTAACCTGAGTTAGTGTTGAATCAAATATTGATGAAGCCGGATTTTTTATAACATCACTTGAAACAATCTCATCTTCATTATATTCTAGAATACCCTTCATTTTTCCTTGACTTGCTTTTTTCATTAAAGAATTAACTTCTTCAACAGTTGTTGATTTTTTAACAATACAAACAAAATCTACAATGCTTCCACAAGCAACAGGAACTCTTAGGGCTAGTCCGTCTAATTTTCCTTTTAATGAAGGTATTACTTCTGCAACAGCAGAAGTTGCACCAGATGAAGATGGAATTATATTAATTGCTCCGGCTCTCCCTCTTCTTAATTTTTTATGAGGTACATCTAGAATTTTTTGATCATTTGTATAGGCATGATCCGTTGTCATAAATGCTTTTTCAATTCCTAAATTATCCTCAAGTATTTTTGCAACAGGTGCAAGACAATTTGTAGTGCAGGAAGCCATTGAAATTATTTTATGCTCTTTTTTTAAATCATTGTCATTAACACCTAAAACAATTGTAACATCTATATTTTTTCCAGGAGCGGAGATAACTACTTTTTTAGCTCCTGCTGCTATATGTTTTATTGCTCCTTCTTTATCTGTAAAAAGTCCTGTTGATTCTATTACTATATCAACACTAAGTTTTTTCCAGGGAAGTTTTTCAGGTTCTTTTTCAGCAAATACTAATATTTTCTTTCCATTTACTTTAATAAATCCTTCACCTGCTTCAACTTCCTTATCATAATTTCCATAGACAGAATCATATTTCATCAAATAAGCAAGAGTCTTTGTATCTACTAGATCATTTATGGCAACTACATCTAGTCCTTTTTCAAGAGCAATTTTTAAAAAAGCCTTTCCAATTCTGCCAAATCCATTAATTGCTATTTTCATATTTTCATCTCTTTTTATAATATTATTAGACAAAAGAGGTTTATTAAGTTTTTTGTTTACTATAAAAAAGACTAAATATAAACTATTTTCTCATAGAAAAATTTATAAAGTATATTTTGTAATATATATTATGAAAAAGGTGTTATACAACACTACAATAATATTTATTTTGTTAATTATTCTGGGAATAACTTTATCATTAGGATTTAGCAATGTTGTTGCTCTAGGTGAAAATGCAACCATGACAGTTGAAGTTGATATTATTGGTTTTAATTCAACTAGTGGTGGGGAAATAAGTATAGAAGTTCCTGATTATATTGATCTTGGTGAAGTAAGTAAAAATGATCTTGTTTCTGATGAAGAAGGAATTTGGATTAATAATACTGGAATTGTAGATATAAGAGTAACTCCTCAATTAAATGATCCTGAGGAAGAGATTTTTAAATATCTTTATTTTAGAAAACAAACAAGCACAGTTACAAATAATACAGACCTTATCTTATTCAAAAAGATAGGGGATTATTATATTGATATAAATAAACCTACAACAGGTAAAAGTTATAGAGCAGAACACTGTTATATGCAATTAAATCTTAGTGATTTCAATGGAGTAATCAAGGAAGATGTAAATAATTATCAGGCAGATATAGTTTTCTTAGCAACTGCAAGATAAATTGAAAATCTTTTATTTTCAAATATTCGCCATAAGAGGTATGGCTTCATAAAATGAAAAAAAGAGTATTTTATTTTTTAATGATTATTAATTTTATTTTTATCAATCTAGCTTTTATTAATGCAGCCCAATTAAGCATTGGTCCTTCTGAATTGTTTATTAATGGAACAGTTGGAGAAGAAAGTTGCAAGGAAATTAAAATTACTAGTGATTATATTGGAAATCTAATCGGAGAAATAAAATGGGCTAGAAATTCTAATAAAGAATTAAAAGATTATACTTTAAATCCAGAATATTTTAAAATAATAGAAAATTATCCTGAAAAAATATATTTCTATGGAAAAGATATTAAAACATTTAAAATTTGTTTTAAAGGAGAAAAACAAGGAAAATACAATGGACTATTAATCTATAAAACTGAGAGAGGTTATGCAGGAATTGGGATCTGGGTTCATTTAAAATTAGAAAATAAAAAAATCGATAAAACAAAGTTGATTTTATATTCATCCCCTACAACATTACTATTTTTTCTTTTATTTTTATTGATTTTAAAAAGAAATAATTTATTATTTAAACCATTTCCTAAATAATCTTTTAAAAAAACTGGGTTCTTCTGTTACTTCTGGAATTGCTTTATAGATTATTTGTGGTTTTTCTTTCATTATTGGAGCTTGAGCTGCAAGTTGTTCATTTGTTAGCTGTATTGCTTTTTCAATTGAAATTCTTGAATAACCCTGACTAATTAAAGAAAATCTTAATGAATCTAAAGTATAACCTTTTGAAATATTTCTCTTTATGTAATCTGCTAGCTGTTGAACGTGATCTTGAGGTTTATACATCTTGTTAATAGGATAATCTTGTTAAAAAATGTTTCTATACTAGAACAATATTTTTTAACTTCATCTAGAAATGTTTTTATAGTTAAA
>JAGVIM010000211.1 GCA_020056045.1 Nanobdellota archaeon
AAATATTGATTATAAATTGTAAAGGAAGATTTATAAACATATGTTAATTAATATTTACATATGTTAAATATTATTAACAACCTAAAACCTTTTTATGAAGATTGCTATAGAAGAATCAATATTAGAGAATACTCAAGAATAATGAAAATTTCTGCACCAACTGCTTCAAAGATACTCTTTAAAATGAATAAACAAGGTTTATTAAATCTAGAGAAAGAGAGAAATTATTTATTTTTTTATGCAAACAAAGAAAATAAAAATTTTATAGATTTTTCAAGAATTTATTGGAGAAACAAGTTCAATGAATTATTAGATTTTTTAAATAAACAATTAACTAGTCCAACAATTATATTATTTGGTTCTTTATCAAAAGCAGAAGCTAAATCTGATTCTGATATTGATCTAGCTATATTTTCTAACAAAAAAAATATTAATTTAGAAAAATTTGAAGAGATATTAAAAAGAAAAATTCAGATCCTCTGGTTTGAATCAATAACAAAGATAGAAAACAAAGAACTTGCTAATAATATCATAAATGGTTATATTTTAAAAGGAAAATTAAAACAATAATATGGATTTTCAAGATTGCAATAAAAAGAAGATTGTAAAAGAAATTGATCCTGATTTTAATCTAATTGAATCCTTAAAGAAAACCAGTAAAAATAAAAAAGAATCAGAATTAAAACTTGAATTAAATGATATTACTTCAAATTCAAAAATTTCTCTTTCATATGACTCATTAAGGGAACTTCTTGAAGCTCTTTCTTTAAAAAATGGGTATAAAATATATAATCATGAATGTTATACTGCTTTTTTAAAAGAGATTCTTAATAAATCAGAAAAAGCAGAAGAGTTTGATGAATTAAGAATAATAAGAAACAACATCAATTATTATGGTAAAGAAACAACTGTTGATGATGCAAAGCAAGTTCTTAAAAGATTAAGAGAACTAAGAGAAAAGATATTAAAATTATTAGAATCTTTAGAATAAAATTCTATTAATTAATAAAAATTACTATCCTAAATATAAATAACTATTTTTTTTATTTTAGAATATAAATATAGGTATAACGTAGAGTTTTGCAAACCCCATGAACTTAATTAATCATAAAAGAAAATTTGGTTTGATTTATCTTCCAAATTTTAAAATAATTATTCTAGCTCTCGCACTAAATCAAAAAAAAAAGAAAAAGTAAAAAAAATAAAATTATGCAATCATTGAATCTACAACATCGCACTTTGTTCCATCACTTAAAACAGCCCCAACTTCTATTTTATTACCAGATACAAGTGGAGTCGTATTCCCTGTAAAATTAAGTATCTTAGTTTGAAGAACCCCTAAACTTGGATCCAAAGCAGTTGTAACCATTACAGCTCCACCAACTAAAATGCTTACATTCTTTATTACAGTATCATCAGCACCAGGTTTTCTAGTAACAGTTATATTAGAATATCCACCATTACCTGGAACAACACCAGCTATATCTAAATTAATACCCATACAGCTTGATTGTTTTGTAACTTGGTCTGTACCTGTTTTCACAGTCCCTTGTATAACCTGCCAAACAATTATGATTGCAGCAAGTACAAGAAGAATTATTAGCACTGTTGTAATAATCTCTGATTGTGCTTTTTTATTAAATTTCATATTTTAATACCTCCTTTCATCCTCTTTTAACAATAATATATTATTAAGATAATAATATCGAAGATAAAGGTCTTTATAAAGATTTTTGTTTTTGAGTTTATAATAAATATAAAAAATAAAATTTATATATGACAAAACCAAAAAATTGGTTTAGAATTCTTATTCTTTTTATTCTTTCCATCTTTCCCATTATTTTTAGCATATCCAAACCCATTAAAATAAACAACTTCTTCTTTTTTTGCTTTGAAACTAGTTTTTCCAAAAACCTTACTTGCATCAGGCATTAAAAAAACAATATTTGCATTTTTTTCATTACATTTTTCAAATTCAGCTTTCCTTGTTTTTTCTTTTAATATCTCCCTATTAAAATTATTTAAAACATC
>JAGVIM010000061.1 GCA_020056045.1 Nanobdellota archaeon
GTTAAATTATGACAATATAATAATATGATAAATTCCGATAAAAACTCTGAACTAGAAGCGACTGATAATTCAGATGTAAATCTAGAACCAGAATCAAACACAGAACTTGAAGAATATAAAAAACTCGCTGAAGAAAGTATAGATAAACTAAAATATTTACAAGCAGATTTTGATAATTATCGGAAAAAATTTGATAAAGAAAAAGAAAGTATAATAAGACTCGCAAATGAGAATCTAATAAAAGAATTGATAGTAATTCTTGATGATTTCGAAAGTTCAATAAGGTTAACAGAAAACGATAAGAATAAAGAGGGGATTTTACTAATGGAAAAAAAGTTTTTTGACCTTTTGCAAAAGCATGGGTTAAAAAAAATTGAATCACTTGGTAAAAAATTTGACCCTAATTTCCATGATGTATTATGTAAAGAATTAAGTGAACATGATGATGATGTAGTGATTGAAGAAATACAAAAAGGGTATATATTATGTTCCAAAGTAATAAGACCTACAAAGGTAAAAATCTCTCAAAAAAATGATAAAGGAAAATCAAATTCCAATGCTTAAATTGGATAATATAAAACTTTTTTTCCTATTTCACCAAAACTCATTTAAAATTAAAGGTTTTGATGATTCTCAAACTTTAAAAAGGAGTGACTCAAAATAACAACATGGCAAAAGAAAAAATTATTGGAATAGATCTTGGAACTTCAAACAGCCAAGCAGCTGTTGTAATAGGTGGAAAACCAACAATAATTCCTTCGGCTGAAGGAGCAACTGTTGCAGGTAAGATGTTTCCCTCAGTTGTAGCGTTTACAAAAGATGGTTCTCTTCTAATAGGTGAAGCTGCAAAAAGACAAGCAGTAGTTAATCCAGAAGGAACTATAATGAAAGCAAAAAGAAAAATTGGTACTGATTTTAAATATTCTATTTATGGCAAAGAATATACTCCTCAACAAATTTCTTCTTATATTTTACAAAAGATAAAAAGAGATGCGGAAAGTTTTTTAGGAGAAGAAATTAAAAAAGTAGTTATTACAGTTCCGGCTTATTTTAATGATAATCAAAGAACTGCTACAAAAGATGCAGGTAAAATTGCAGGTCTTGAAGTAGTAAGACTTGTTAATGAACCAACTGCTGCTTCAATGGCATATGGGCTTGATAAAGAAGGAGAACATAAAATTCTTGTTTTTGATTTAGGTGGTGGAACCTTGGACGTTACAATAATGGAGTTTGGAGATGGAACATTTACTGTTCTTTCCACTTCAGGAGACACTCAACTCGGTGGAACAGACATGGATGAATTTATTATAAAATGGATTATTGAAGAATTCAAAAAACAAGAAGATTTTGATTTAAATGATGACGCTACAGCAATGCAAAGAATAAGAGAATCTGCAGAAAAAGCAAAAATTGAACTAACAGGTGTTATGGAAACAGAAATAAATATTCCATATATAACTGCTACAGATAAAGGACCTAAACATTTACTTCTAAAAATAACCAGAACAAAGTTAGAACAATTAATAGAACCCTTAATTAAAAGATGTATTCCTCCAGTTAAACAAGCTTTAGATGATGCAAAACTTAAAAAAGAGGATATTCATAAAATAATTCTTGTTGGTGGACCTACTCGAATGCCAATTATTCAGAAATTTATTGAAGATAATATTGGAAAGAAAGTTGAAAGACTTGTAGATCCTATGGAATGTGTTGCTATGGGTGCAGCAATCCAAGGAGCTATTTTATCAGGAGATATAAAAGATATTGTCCTACTTGATGTTACACCTCTTACTTTGGGTATTGAAACTTTAGGAGAAGTTATGACTCCTTTAATTGAAAGAAATACAACAATTCCAACAAAGAAAAGCCAAGTTTTTTCTACAGCAAGTGATTTTCAAAACGCAGTAACTATTCATATTTTGCAAGGAGAAAGACTGTTAGCAAAGGATAACATTAGTCTGGGTAACTTTAATTTAATTGGTTTACCCCCAGTACCAAGAGGAGTTCCTCAAATAGAAGTAACCTTTGATATTGATTCCAATGGGATAATTAATGTAAAAGCCAAAGATTTAGGAACAGGTAAAGAACAAAAATTAACAATTACGGCTTCAACAAAACTTTCTGATAAAGAGATTCAAAAGATGATGGAAGAATCAAAAAAACATGAAGAAGATGATAAAAAAAAGAAAGAAGAAATTGAAACTAGAAACAATGCAGATTCTTTAGTTTATAGTTTTGAAAAAACAATTGCAGATTTGGGGGATAAATTGTCTATTGAAGAAAAAGAAAAATTAGAACAAGCAATAAAAAAAGCAAAAGATGCACTAAAAGAAGAAGATCTCGAAATCATTAAAAATACTTCAGAAGAATTACAAAAGATTATGCAAGAAGTAGGAACAAAAATTTATAGTGAAGCCACTAAAAACTATGAAGCTGAAAAAGATAAAGTTAAAACAGAGGTTTCAGAAGATGATAATATTCAAGATAATAAAAAAGATGATGCAATTGATGCTGAATATGAAATAAAGGAAGACAAATAAATTAGTCTAGTGACAAAACAACTCGTTTACACCGAATATTACGAGGTTCAACTCCTCGTGGGCCCATATTTTAATGATAAATATAAATATACTATTAAATTAATTTTTAAATGAAAGAACAAGAAATAAAGAATACTATAAAAGAAGGTTATACAAAAATAGCTAAAGGTGGATGCTCCGGTAATTGTGGGTGTGGAGTTTCTAATGAACAAGTCTCTAAGGAGATTGGTTATTCAAATGAAGAAATAAATAATGTTCCAGAAGCAAATCTTGGTCTGGGGTGTGGTAATCCTACCGCGCTTGGAACAATCAAAGAAGGAGATATTGTTTTAGATTTAGGAAGTGGTGCTGGATTTGATGCTTTTTTAGCTGCAAAGAAGGTTGGAAAAAAAGGAAAAGTAATTGGAATTGACATGACTCCAGAAATGATAAAAAAAGCACAAGCAAATGCTATAAAATACAAATATGATAATGTAGAATTTAAATTGGGAGACATTGAAGAACTTCCAATGGAAGATAATTGTATTGATGTTATAATCAGTAATTGCGTTATTAATCTTGCACCAAATAAAGACAAAGTTTTCAAAGAATCTTATCGTGTTTTGAAGAAAGGTGGAAAGATGTTTGTTTCTGATATTGTATTGTTAGGAGAGCTAACAGAAGAACAAAAGAGCAATGAGGGATTACTCACTGGCTGTGTTGCAGGAGCATTGCAAAAAGATGATTATATCAACAAAATGAAAAAAGCTGGTTTTAAGGTTAAAATATTGGGTGAAGACAAAGATATATCAAAAAGGCAATATGAAGGAATTGCCTTAGAGAGCTTGAAAGTTGAGGCTTTAAAGGTATAAGTATGTCAAAAACAGCATCATAAAAACTGTTTAATAAAAAAAGAACAATAATGTTATACTCGTTTACACAAAGTATATCAAAAAGGATATTATTTCTTAATATACTTTTTCTTCAAGAAGCCACTTCCAAACAGGCATTATTTTTATTTTCTTGCCTTCTATTTTAAGCTCTTCTTCTTGGCTGTTTGTTAATATTAACCCTTCGTTTAACTTAAATTTTTCCATTGCTTCAGAGAGTCCAGAAATTTCTCTTTCCCTATTATCTTCATTTAAATCATAACAAACTTGAATTGCAT
>JAGVIM010000116.1 GCA_020056045.1 Nanobdellota archaeon
AAGAAAAGAGTCACTCTTAGAAATAAGCATTGCCTACTTATCTTCTTCATTTAATTAGATAGAGATATCTTTCATAAGAACATCTGCGGATGTTCTGTCTTAACCAGCAACCTTTATAAACTCATTTTATTAATAGTTTTCAGGTTTGAAGGTAATAACTAC
Organism: Nanobdellota archaeon; assembly: GCA_020056045.1. Classification (GTDB taxonomy): domain Archaea; phylum Nanobdellota; class Nanobdellia; order Pacearchaeales; family GW2011-AR1; genus ARS1285. The sequence continues at coordinate 163 of JAGVIM010000116.1, forward strand.
CCATCTAATTCCGCAAGGAATGACCTATATAATAAAATGGAAAACAATCCAGTATATGAAATGTTGGCAGGCGAATATAATAAAAAATTAGCAGAGATACTTAAGGAAATGCCTGAATTTCAACAACCTGAATGGAGCCATTTTGTTAAAACAGGAGTTGCAAAAGTAAAACCTCCTCAAGATCCTGATTTCTGGCATAAAAGAGCTGCAAGTATTTTAAGACAAATTTATACTCATAGAGTTGTTGGTGTTAACAGACTAAAAACAAGATATGGAAGTTTGAAAAATAGAGGTATGAGACCTGAAAAATTTAGAAGAGGAAGTGGAAAAATAATAAGAGTTATTCTGCAACAATCTGAAAAAGCCGGACTTTTAGAAAAATTTAATGAAAGTGGAAAAAGGGCTGGAAGAATACTTACTAAACAAGGAAAGGAATTATTGGAGAGTATAAAGTAATATGGGAATAATAAATAAATTCAGAGAAATTTAACATGGGAAGATCACACTATCAAAAGAAAATAAAATTAAGTAAGGCAAATAAGCAAACTAGATGGGCTCCTGTTTGGGTTGTTCTAAAGAAATTTGGAAAAGGGAAAAAAGTCCATCCATCGGCAGTTACTCATGTTAAAAGACATTGGAGAAGAACAAAACTTAAAATTAAACCAAGACATCAAAGGAAACAACATTTAGGATAGAGGGGGAAATAAATTATATCAATAATGCCACAAACCAAGAGATAAAGATGAGTAGTGAGGAAGTAGATGAGTTATAAATTACACCTGAACTCTATAACTTCACTCACTAAATTGCGGACATTAAGATACTAAAATATTATAATAAACATGGCAGACAAAACTAAAGATAAAAAGAAAGAACCAAAAATGATTTTGGAAAGAGAATATATTGTTCCACTTAGAAGTGAATGGTTAAAAGTTGCAAAGCATAAAAGAGCAAATAAGGCAATGAAAGCATTAAAACAATTTATGGTTAGAAATATGAAAATATATGACCGAGATTTAAGAAGAATAAAAATTGATCAAATATTAAATAATGAAATGAGATTTAGAGGAATGAAAAAACCACTTTCAAAAGTAAAAGTTAAAGCTCAGAAGTTTGATGATGAAACAGTAAGAGTCTTTTTAGTTGATGTTCCAGATCATGTAAAGTTTGCTAGAATAAGAGAAGAAAAATTAAAATCAAAAGTTGAAAAAGCAGTAAAAGAAGAAAAGAAAGGAAAAGAAGAAGAAAAGGCAAGTTCTGTTTCTAAAAAAACAGAAGATTCTAAGGATGCTGAAAAGGCAGCAGAAGCAAAAGAAAAAGAAGAAACTTCTAAGGATGAAACAATGAAAATAGCAAAAGAATATGCCAAAGAACAAAAGCATGTTTCTAAACCACAGGGTTCTGTTGAAAAAAGCTTTCAAACAAAAAAAGCTCAAAAAGGAAGGTAAGAAGAGATTTTCTAGTAAATAAAAAAGTGATTAAAAGGTTTTATCAAAATAATATTATTAAAAATGGTGTATAAATCTAATAAACAGCTAAGAAGATTAAGTGATAAACAATTTGCAGAAGATATAAAAAAATATATTAAAAGTAGTCATGAGTTTTATGGGACCAAGGTACCTGAATTAAGAGTACTTGCTAAAAGATTGCATGAAGAATATGATCTAAAGAGTTTTTATCGTGTATTTAACAGATTTTGGAAATCTGGTTATCATGAAGAAAGATCTTTGGCAATTTATGCTCTTGAACTCTATAAAGAAGAGTTTGATTTAGAAACTTGGAAATTTATAAAAACAAAATTAAAAGAAATAAAAAGCTGGGATAAAATTGATAGTGTTTCTTCTAATATTATTGGAGAGATTTTATTTAGAGAACCAAATTTAGAAAAAGAAATTATTATTTTTATTAAATCAAAAAATATCTGGTTTAAAAGAATTGCACTGATGTCTACAATTCCTTTAATAAAAGATGGGAATATTAATCTAGCAATTAAAATGTTAGAAATGTGCATAAAAAATAAAGAAATACAAATACAAACTGCAGTTGGAATTTTACTTCAAGAAATTGGAAATATAAAACCTGCTGTTGCAAGAAGATTTATTTTAAAGCATATGAATATGTCATCAAATACATTTAATATTGCAACTGAAAATATGAAAGATATAAGAAGATTAAAAAAGGCAAGAAACTCAAAACCTCTTAATTTTCAAAAATTAATGTTTTGGAAAGAATAAGATATATAAAGATAAAATTTCTATTAAATTAATGAAAAAGAGTGTGAGTAATAAATTCTTAATTACAGTTTTAGTTTTGATAAGCATTAGTTTATTATCAATCGTTTTTGTTTCTGCTTCTTTTCTTGGAGATGTTGGAAACTTTTTTAATAATTTTCTTAGTGGAAAAATAACTGGAAATGTTGTTTCTAGTGATGGGTTTGATAATTCTATTGATAGTAATAAATGGAATCAAATTAGTTCAACAAGAATAGCAAGTATCCAAACTGGAAAATTAAAAGCTGTTGGTGCTGCAGGGGATATGGGTAATTCAGATTCAGGAATTACGAGCTCTGGAAAATGGAAATTATCAGGAGATTTTGATATTCAAGTTGATTATGATGCTTCTATTATGCCCGATACAACAGGCAAAACTTCAAGTTTTGCTGCAGTAGCTGGAATTATATTAAATGGTCCAAGTAAGACTTATCTACTAAGTATTCAAAAATTAGAAAATAATGTTTATCAATATCTTGTTTGGTCTGATCAAGCAGGAGTATGGAAATCTACATCTGGACCTAATTCTGGAAAATTAAAAATAGCAAGAACAGGTAGTACCCTTAAAATGTATATTTGGAGTGGAAGTAGCTGGATAGAATATTATTCTATAACTAACGCAGATATGGGGGATATGGTTGTTAATTTAAAAGTCTACAATAATATTGTTGCAGGAGTACCTGCAATTATTCCTCAAGTATATTTTGATAATTTTATTATTAATAGTGGAAGTGTTGTTTTAGGAGAAACAAAGACATTTACTAGTTCTGAAATATATAATGATGTTAGTTTAAAACTTGGAGCAATAGGTAATTGTCCTTGTAGTGGTTATTCTTATTGTGATTCCGGAGGATATTATCCTGATTCAAATACTGCAACAAAATTATGCCAACTTAAAGGATATGGTGTTTCTACAGTTTATACAACCCAATATAATTTTTATTCTAGTCCTTGGGATAATTATATGGCTAAATGGGATGGAACTAAATTTGTAAATATTTGTGCTTTAGGAAATAATAATGGGCTTGACACAATAACTTGTAAAAAAAATGCTTGCACTCCGAGTTGGGTTGAAGGTGCTTGGTCAACTTGTTCTGGAGGAACTCAAACAAGAACTGTGATTGATTCAAATAATTGTGGTGTACTTACTGGAAAATCTGCAACAAGTCAATCATGCAGTGTTAGTGATCCTTGTGCCAATAGGAATTGCAATGATAATAATGCGTGCACAACTGATTCATGCTCTAATGGGAACTGTGTAAATACTGTAAAGAGTTGTCCAAGTGGACAAAGTTGT
>JAGVIM010000012.1 GCA_020056045.1 Nanobdellota archaeon
AAATAAAGAATTTATTAATAAAAAAGCAAAACTATATCAAGCAGATATAAGAGAAAATATAAACTATATCTTTGAAAAAGAAAAACCTGAAATTGTAATTCACACCGCGGCACAAGTAATGCTTAGAAAATCAATTGAAGAACCTATTTTTGATGCCCATACTAATATAATTGGAACAATAAATGTTCTAGAAGCTGCAAGAAAAAATAATGTTAAAAAAATAATTTATACTTCAACAGGTGGAGCAAGATATGGAGAACCGAAATATCTTCCCGTAGATGAAAAACATGAAATAAAACCAACTTCACCCTATGGAATTTCAAAACACACAGCAGAACACTACATTGAAATGTACAGCAAATTATATGGAATTGATTATTTAATCTTCTGTTTTGGAAATGTCTATGGCCCAAGAGATAATCCTGCATGTAAACGAGTTACATCCATATTTTCCTATAAAATAATAAAAAATGAAAAGCCAATCATTTTTGGAGATGGAAATCAAACAAGAGATTTTATTTATGTACTCGATATTGCAAGATTTATAGTAAAAAGTATAAATAAAAATCCAACAAGTAAATTATTTAATCTTGCAAATAGTGAACAAATTTCTGTAAATCAAATATTTTCGATGCTTAAGGAAATATCAGATTTTAAAGAAAATGCAGAACATATAGAAGCAGTTCAAGGAGAAGTAAGAGACATAGTTCTTGATACTACTCTTGCAAAACAAGAACTTGATTGGATCCCAGAAACAAACTTTAAAAAAGGACTCGAACAAACATTTAACTGGCTAAAAGAAAATTATAAAATGTTTGAATAAAAATATCTAAAAAACCATTTACTTTTAACAATACTTCCAATTTCACTATTAAATAAAAGTTATATTTTACAAGTATACTATCTTTAAATAGGGGAAAAACCTCAAAAAATCTCCCTTATTAAAAAAACAATTAACTAAAATATCAATTAATAAGATTTATAAACCAATTTTATCTTTAATTTTTATGAAAAGATCAAGCAGACGTTGGAAAAAGAAAAACCAAATGCGTTGGAAATGGCAAAGAAAAAGACTTAGAAGAGTCAAGAAAAAAAGAAAACAAAGAAGAATGGGCTAATTAGATTTCTACTAGTTTATTTACTGAAAAGTTGATAAAAATACAACATCTTATCAATCAAACATAACAATCTTTATAAAAGAATTTTCTCTTCAAGAATCATAAAAAGATGGAAAATAATTCAAATATCTGGACAGAAAAATATCGTCCAAAAAAATTCGAAGAAGTTGTAGGTCAAGAAGATATTATAAAAAAAGTTCAAAATTTAGCAAAGGCAATGAACATACCACATATGCTTTTTGCAGGTCCAGCAGGAACAGGAAAATCAACCCTGGCTTTAATTGTAGTAAAGGACTTATTTGGAGTTCACTGGAAAGAGAATTATTTGGAATTAAATGCTTCTGATGAAAGAGGAATTGATGTTGTAAGGCAAAAAGTAAAGGATTTTGCAAGAACAAAAGCACTTGGAAATGTCCCATTTAAAGTAATATTTCTTGATGAAGCAGATGCCTTAACAAAAGAAGCTCAACAAGCACTAAGAAGAACAATGGAAAACTTCACAGGAACTTGCAGATTCATAATGTCCTGTAACTATTCTTCAAAGATAATAGACCCAATACAATCAAGATGTGTTGTATTTAGATTTAAATTACTAGAAAAAAAAGATATTGAAAAAAGAATAAAAGTGATTGCTGAAAAAGAAGAACTTCAAATAGATTCAAGTGCAGTTGAAATGCTCTATGAAGCAAGTGAAGGAGACTGTAGAAGAGTAATAAACCTTTTACAAGCAGCTTCCTCTATTTCACCATTAATATCAAAAGAACTTATTGATACTCTAGTTTCAAGCGCAAAACCAACAGACATAAAAATTGTTCTAGAATATGCACTAAGCGGAGATTTTCTAAAGGCAAAAGAAAAATTATTAGATGTTATGTTAAGAGAGTCAGTTTCAGGAACAGATATAATAAAAGCAATTCAAAAAGAAGTCTGGAATCTACAAATTGACAGTGAATTAAAAGTAAAACTCACTGAAAAAACAGGTGAAATTGAATTTAGATTAGTAGAAGGCAGTGATGAATTTATTCAATTAGAAGCTCTTTTAGCAAGTTTTGTTTTAGCTGGAAGAGGAATGTAAAATTTAAATCAGAATAGTCTAATTAAAATGAAAATAATGATAATATCTAGTAAACATCATTATTATAAAATTCCAGAAATAAAACAAGAACTAGAAAAATTAGGGCATATAATAATGCTTCCAAATAGTTTTGATGAACCTTTTAAAGAAGAAGATATGAAAAAATTATCCCCTGAAGAACATTCAAACTGGAAAAAACAAATGATGTTATTACATGAGCCAAAAATAAAGCAAAATGATGCAGTTCTTGTTTTAAATTTAGAAAAAAATAACCAACAAAACTATATTGGCGGAGCAACATTTATGGAAATTGTAAAAGCATGGGAATTAGAAAAAAAGATTTTTTTCTACAATCCAATTCCAGATAATATATTTAAGGATGAAATATTAGGAATCAATCCAATCATAATAAATCAAAATCTTAATGAAATAGAAGAAAATATTGAAGTTGAAATACGCTCATTTATTACAAAAGAAAAATATAATGAATTATTAGAATTTTTTGAGAATAACTCAAAAAAAATAAAAGAAGACCATCAAGAAACATTTTATTTTGATTCCAATGAAGACCTCAGAATTCAAAAAAGTGACTCTCACTCAAAAATATGGTTAAAAAAAGGTAAGATTCATGATGATTACAGAGAAGAAATAGAAATAAAATTAAATAAAGAAGACTTTGAAAAAGCAAATAAAATATTTGAAGCAATAGGACTCAATACTAAAATAAAATGGTACAGGCTAAGAAATCAGTTTGATTGGAACAATATTAAAGTGTGTTTAGATTATACAAAAGGTTATGGCCATATAATTGAATTAGAGAAGTTAACAAGTAATAAAGAAAAAGAAAAAAATCTAGAAGAATTAAAACAAAAATTAAATCAACTAAATATTCCACTAACCCCGAAACAAGAATTTGAAGATAAATTTAAACATTATGAACAAAACTGGAGAGAATTAATAAAATGACTGAAAAACAACTTCCTTTAATTGAAAAATATCGTGCAAAAAAATTCTCAGAAATAAGAGGACAGGATATGGCTGTTCAAGAAGTTAAAACATTTTTAAAAACATTTCCAAAAAAAAGAGCACTAATATTAAGTGGACCACCAGGAACAGGAAAAACCTGTTTAACAACAGCACTAGCAAATGAATTTAATTTAGAACTCTTTGAATTAAATGCAAGTGACTTAAGAAATAAAGCAAGCCTAGAAGAAGTTTTAAAACCTGCAACAGGACAACAATCCTTATTTAAAAAAGGAAAAATAATTTTAATGGATGAAGCAGATGGAATAACAGGTTCTGATAGAGGGGGAGTTACAGAACTTATAGCATTAATAGGAAAAACTTCTTTTCCAATAATAATTACAGCAAATAATATCTGGCAAAAGAAATTTTCATTATTAAGACAAAAATGCCATATGGTTCCATTAAAAGAACTTAAAGAACCAATAATTATTGAAATTCTAAAAGATGTTTTAACTAAAGAGAATAAGAAAATAAATATAAATACTCTAAATCTTATTGCAAAAAAATCAAAAGGAGATGTGAGATCAGCTTTAAATGATCTTCAATTAGTAATTAATCTAGGAGAAGAAGTATTTATTACAGATATTTCAGACAGAGAAAAAGAAGACTCAATATTCAATATATTAAAAATAGTATTTCAATCTCAAACAGATGAAAAAACAATCAATGTTTATGAATCAACAGAAATGGAACTTGACGAAATATCTCTATGGATTGAAGAAAATATTCCTACAGAATATGAAGGAAAAGCATTAGTTAAAGCCTATGAATCTCTAAGTAAAGCAGATGTTTTCAAAGGAAGAATTTACAGGCAGCAACACTGGAGGTTCTTAGTTTACCAAAGTTTTTTCCTTTCAGCAGGAATTTCATCAGCAACAAAACTAAAAACAAATAAATTCACTCAATACAAAAGACCTTCGAGAATATTAAAAATATGGATGGCAAATCAAAAAAATGCAAAAAAGAAATCAATAGTCAAAAAATATTCAGAACAAACACATATATCTATAAAAAAAGCAATGAAAGAAAGTTTTCTTCTTCCTTTAATTCTTAATAACAAGCAAGTTCAAAAAGAATTAGACCTAGATGAAAACGAACAAGAATATCTTCTAGAAAAACAAGGAGCAATCATTGTTGCAAATAATTTAAACAAATTTAAATTATAATATTTTCCTATCAAAAATCAAGCCAAGGTTCAACATGAGAACCTCTCCCCATATTCTTTATTCTTATACCTGATTCTTTTCTAATAAAACCAATTTCCTGATTTTCAATTCCATACCATGATGCAACTTCCATAAGTTTTTTTGCATCAGGAGTTATGGCAATCATTCCAGTATTAAAACACCAAGCTTTGTATGCCTCCCTATCAGAAACTTCTCCTTTATCTTGCAAATGTAATAAAAAACTAGTTGGTTTAAAAGGGTTATTAATTTCAGCACCAAGTCCTGATGGCTTTAAAACTCTTCCTAATTTTTCAGGAATTCCACCCCCAGTAACATTTACAACACCATGAACTTCAGCCTTAGGTTTTCTATTTAAATCCCATCCTCCAGTCATAGCTACAATAGCTTTTGAATAAATTTTTGAAGGAGTTAAAATTAAATCTGCCATTGTATAAGGACCAATTCCCCAATTAAAAGTTTGATATTCAGGCCCATAGTTTTTTTCCATTATTCTTCTTACTAAAGATATTCCATTTGATCTAAATCCAGGTTCATAAAATCCAACTAAACTATCTCCAGCTTGAATTTCTTTTCCTGTAAATAATCTTTTTTTATTTGCAAACCAAACAACACCAGCACCCCAATTATATTTTATTCTATCACCATAACCTTCAACACAAACAGGAAGTTCTGCTGTCTCTCCTGTAACAACAGCAACATTAGCATCTCTTGCAGCGCCAATATAACCTTCTGCAAGCTGTTTAACTTCATCCAAATAAGGGGCATCTTTTGGTCCAAGAGATTTAACATCAAGAATACTTCCAAGTAAAACAGGTTCTGCTCCTCTAACAACAGCATCATCAGCAACCATTGCAACTAAATCATAACCCATTGTTCTATGATTTCTTGTTCTTTGTGCAAGATTAACTTTTGTTCCTATTCCATCAAATCCAAGACTCATAACAGTTCCTTCAGGAAGTCCTGAAACATTTACATATCTAAGTCCAGAAAAATCATCAAATGGAACAACAATTTCTCCAAGTTTTCCCTCACGATTTTTCCAAGTAGCTCTTGCAGCATTATATAATATTTTAGAAACATCATTTCCTAATTCAACATTAACACCCGCTTCTGAATATGTTACCATTTTAAAAATGTCCAAAACATCTCTCAAGTGTAAATGCAGCTACCATCCCATGCTCATTAACAGCATCTATAACTTCAGAATCTTTCTTAGACCCTCCTGGTTGAATAGCTCCAATGACACTAAATTCTGCCATGGTGTCAATAGAATCTCTGAATGGAAAAAATGCATCAGAAGAACAAACAGAACCAAAAAACGGATATACATCTAATTCTTCTATATGTCTAAACCAATCATAGTGAGTATACTTAATTCCCTCCCTATCCATTGCTTTTTTAAATCCTTTTTCAAGTGCCTGTTCAACAGCACCGATTCTTTCCTGTTGCCCGCTTCCAACAGCAACAGTTACTCCATCACAAACAAAAACAATTCCATTGCTTCTTACACCAAAATTAACATACCATGCAGTTAACATATCTTCTAATTCAGCTTCACCAGGTTTTCTGTTAACAACATGTTCTTTTCCTCTCTCATCCATAACCATTGCATCTAAAACTAAATCACTAGCACTCTTTATGCTTGTTAAATAAGGTTTTTGAACAACAACTCTTCCGGTTGGCAAGACTTTCATATCATACAATCCCTCTGTATCATCTCCAACAAATTTAGGTAATCTGTCTAAATTAGAAAATTGCATAACTCTCAAATCTTTTTTTTGTTCTAAAATACCCATTACACCTTCATGATATTCAGGAGCAGCAACACCTTCAACATAAGTTTCTAATAATTCATTAGCAGTATCTTTATCAACAGTTCTATTAAAAACAACAACAGAACCAAATGCACTTCTTGCATCTGCATCTCTTGCATTTTTATATAATTCCAATAAGGTTTTATCATTAAGTGTGCATTGTGTTGCAAAGCCTGAAGGAATGTTATGTTTCATTACAGCAACAGCAGGTTTTTCAAAATATTTCAAAACATCCATTGCCCTAAGAACATCCATTAAATTGATTGCAGAAACACCGCCTTTTCCTGTTTTTGCAAGTCGAACATTTGTGAGTTCAGCAAGACTTATCCCCTTAGACCTAAATCCATAAACAGCAGCAGACTGCATTGGATTTTCACCATATCTTAATTGTAAATTAGCATCTCTTGCAAGTCCAATTGAAAGTTCATCAGGAAAATCTCCTGCAACAGCAGTCCTGTAATTTCTCTTCATATCTGAAATATCAGTTGGCATTTTCACCTACTTCCCTCAGAAATATTATACTGAGCTTTAATATTATCTGACAAACCAATATTGCTCATATAATTGTCTATTTGAGATTCATATTTTGCTGTAGTATGAAATGCTAATTGAGCAAGTCTTAGTCTTTGCTTGAATCCAGTACATCCATCATTTTTTCTAATTCCATTAAGGACAGTATCATAATCACAAGGATTAACAATAACAGCACAACTCATAAAATTCTTTGCAGCAGCACGAACCATTGTTGGCCCGCCAATATCAATATTT
>JAGVIM010000195.1 GCA_020056045.1 Nanobdellota archaeon
AATAGATTATTTAGTTGTGATGGAAGTATCTATAAATCAGAGGATAAATGGCAAATATCTTATTCATCATCATCAGAAAAATTAATACAACAAATTCATAGTATCTTACTTAGATTTGGTATTTTATCAAAACTAAGAAATAAAAATATAAAACTAAATGATAAAGAATTCAAATCATTTGAATTAGTATTAAATTCTATAAATGTTGTAAAATTTATAGAAGAAATAGGATTCTTTGGAAAAAAACAAGAGAGAGAGTTTTTAGCAAAATCAGAAATTTTATCAAAAATAAGAAACCCAAATATTGACACAATTCCAAAAGAAATATGGGAAACTTACAAACCAAAAAACTGGGCTGAAATAGGAAGAGCAATGGGTTATAAATATCCAAAAGCAATGAGAGAAAGAATACATTATTCACCATCAAGACAAACTTTATTACAAATTGCAAAGATAGAACAAAATAATTCCCTAAAACTTCTTGCAGAATCAGATATATTTTGGGATGAAATAATTTCAATGGAATTATTAGAAGGAAATTTTAAAGTATATGATATTTGTGTGCCCAAAAATCACAATTTTGTTGCAAATGACATAATTGTTCACAATAGCTACAGCATTGGAGTTATAGCAGAAGAATTATCAGATCTTCCAGAAGAAGTAAAAAAGAATATTGCTCCAATAATTTTTGATACAATGGGAATTTTTTGGACAATGAAATACAAAAATGAAAAAGAACTAGATCTTTTAGAAGAATGGGGATTAAAATCAAAAAATCTTCCAGTTTCAATATGGATTCCAGGAGGATACTTTGAAGAATATGAACAAAGGGGAATTCCTGTTGAAAACAAATTTGCACTAGCAGCATCAGAACTTGATATTGAAGATTGGCTTTCAATTTTTGAACTTCAAATGATTTCTCCTATTTCAGTTTTAATTCAAAAGGTAATTTCAAATCTTTCAAAAGGAGATAATTTTGATTTAGATGATATAATAGAAGAAATAAGAATTGATGTGGATTCTGAAGAAAGTACAAAAAAATCAGCAATGGCTCTTTTTCAAGCAGCAAAATCCTGGAAAGTTTTTGCAAACAAATATGAAGAATCTACAAAAGTTGAGCAGTTAGTAAATCCTGGAATAACAACAGTTCTAGATCTTTCCGTATATTCATCAACTTCAACATTTAATGTTCGTGCTTTAATAATAGGTTTAATTTCAAAAAAATTATTTGATCAAAGAATGCTTGCAAGAAAAAAAGAAGAAATAGAATCAATTCAACATGGACTAAATTCTGCCTATGAGGAGAAAAAAGAAATGCCATTGATTTGGTTATTCTTAGATGAAGCCCATGAATTTCTCCCAATGCATGAAAAAACTCCTGCAACAAATGCATTAATTCAACTATTAAGAGAAGGTAGACAACCCGGAATATCAATGGTACTAGCTACTCAACAACCAGGAGTAATTCATAGAGATGTAATGACTCAATCAGACATAGTTATTTCCCATAGATTAACAAATAAAGATGATCTTAATGCACTAAATACAATGATGCAAAGTTATTTAATAGAAGGTATTACAAAAACAATGAATGCTCTTCCAGAATTAAAAGGTTCAGCAATTCTTTTAGATGATAATTCAGAAAGAATTTACCCAATAAGAATAAGGCCAAGATTCACCTGGCATGGTGGAGAAGCGCCTAAAGCAATTAAAGTTGAAGAAGAAAAATAATTAAAATGAATGACAAAGAAAAATTAGAAAAACTAGTAATAAAAATTTTGACTAACTTTGCAAAGACTCATCCACTAATTAATGGACTTTATGAAGGTATAAATCCTGAAGAAAAAACAAGTCCAACATTCTATTTTATAACAAAATCTCCTTTTAACGAAAAACTTTCAGATTCAATATCTGATCTAGATTTCTTTATAACAAATACTATGAAATACAACTGCGAATTATTAGAATGGCCAATTTCCATTTCAAAAGCCCCTGATCATCCATTTTTACAAAATAAACTATGGACAAGACAATAAACATTATAAATAAAAAGAATATTATAAAACTATGAAAATATCAGTAGTTTATATGGTTGCAGGAATTTCCTCAAGATTTGGGGGAAAAATAAAACAATTTGCACAAGTAACAGATAATGAAACCCTAATAGAATATTCTATGAATCAGGCAATAAAAGCAGGATTTTCAAAAATTATTTTTATTGTTGGAAATAAAACAGAACAACCATTTAAAGAAAAATTTGGAAATTCTTACAAAAGTATTCCTATTTATTATGCATTGCAACAATATGATGAAACAACAAGAGATAGGCCCTGGGGAACAGTTGATGCACTATGTTCTGCAAAAGAAATAATAAAAGAACCATTTGTTGTATGCAACGGAGATGATATTTATGGAGAAAAAGCATTTCAATTAATGTTTGATCATCTTAAAAATAACAAAGAAGAAGCAACACTCGGATACAAATTAATTAAAGTATTACCTGAAATAGGAAAAACCAATAGGGGAATTTTTCAAGTGGATAATAAAGGTTATGTAAAATCATTAACAGAAACATTTAATATAGAAAAATCAAATTTATATGCTACAAATTCAAAACCCGATGATCTATGTAGCATGAATATATTTGCACTTCATCCTCAAACCGTTGAATATTTAAATGAAAAATTAAAAATATTCAAAGAAAAAAACAAAGAAGATAGAAAAATAGAATTTCTTCTTCCAAACGAAATTTCAAAACTGATTAATAATAAAATTAAAATTAAAATATGTCCTTGTGATGAAAAATGGTTTGGAGTAACAAATCCTTGTGATGAAGAAATTGTTAAAGAACAATTAAAACAATTAGATAAATAAAATATAATTTTTGACTAAAGTTTCTATCCATATTATTAAGAATAACTGTTAAGTAAACCTTAATTCTTAACATAAAGATTAGCTGGATAATCTTTAACACCTCTGTGAAATCTCTTCTCATTAAACCATTTCATCCATTTCTC
>JAGVIM010000045.1 GCA_020056045.1 Nanobdellota archaeon
ATAATAAGCTTTAAATAATTATAAAACATGTAATAAACATGGAAAAAGAAACAAAGTTTGATTATGATTCAGAATTAGATATACTTCATGTTTATACCTCTGAAATAGACTCTGGAATTAAAGGAAATTTAACTTATGGTAATTTTAATATTGATATTCGAGAAGATGGAAAAATATTAGGTATAGAATTAGAAGGTGCAAGCTCTTTTTTAAAAATGGATCAAGAAAAACTTTTAAATCTTGATAAAGCAATGATTGTTATTAAAAAAACCGGAAATATCTTATTTATAGGCCTTACTGTAATTAAAGGGCAAGTAAACTCTACAATACAATTAAACATTCCCAATCAACCAATTTATAATTAAATAGAAAGTGCATATTTTCTCTTTACAGCTCCATCTAAATTTCTAAAGATCCTCATAGCAGAAAATATTTTTTGAGGTTCTTCATCTAAAATATATCCAACTTTAACAAAAACATTTTTGCTTTCATCATAACAAAGAGTATACAAATAACCGATATTGGTTTTTCTTTTAAAACCTCTTTTAATTTGATATTTTCTATCATAAATATCTTTAAGCTCCTGTAAACCTATCTCATGTCTAGGAATATTCATAATTGAATCTCCAAATTTGCTTCTAAAATAATGTTTATGAATCTTAAAATCTTCAAATTTCTTCTCATTTAAAATTTTCTTTATCCTAACTATATCTTCTTCAGTTAAAAGAATATTTTCACCATCATTTTCCATTAAGAACATAAAATAAATAAGATTATAAGGTTTTTGTTAATCTCTTAATTAAACTCTTTAACATATATGCTTTACTTGTTTATCTATCTCCTTTTTACACACATTACCAATAATAAGTTTTACATTAAGATACCAATAATATTACTAATACTAGATTTAACTAAAGTAAAGCTTAAATACTAAATACTGCTTTAATTATTACAATTATTAAGTAAATCTATAGAATAAAACCTTACTTAATAAATTATTAAAATGTTGTCTGATTTAGATTTTTTAAATAAAGCAGAAGAAAATCTTGAATGGTTTCATACTAACTTTCTAGAAATCCAAGAAAAATATGCAGGAAAACAAATTGCAATTAAAGATAAGGCAATTGTGGCTTTTGCGGAAAATGGAAAAAAATTATTAGAGAGTCTAACCGATAAAAATATTGATGATTCTGAAGTAGTTATTGAAAGAATTATTCCTAAAGGTGAACTAAGAATATTATGAAAAATAAGATTTTTCAAATGTTCATTTAAAGAGGTTAAATTTCACATTATGAAAAATAAGATTTTTCAATTACAAGAAAATCCTATGGATTTTCTGTACAGAAAAATCAAAAAATATAAGATGATTTTTCTTGTATTCGCTTTAAGAGGTAAAGCTTCATATTATGAAAATTAAAGTTTTTATGATAAAGATCTAAACTGGCTAAAAATACCTGTAACATTAAAAACTCCTCACAAGAGAATTTCTTCATTTATCGTATTTGATACTGGAAGTCCAAATGTACTTATAAACTATGTAGATTCTAGAAGATTAGAGATCCCATTTGTTGAATGTTCTGGAAATGCACGCATAGGGGGAAATAAATACAAAAGATATTCATTTAATAAATTAGAGATATCATTTAAAACGCAAGAGGGAAATATCATCAGCCAAGAAATGCAAGTACAAGTACTGAGGCCTTCAATGAATATGAATGAAATAGAAGAATTAGATGATTTTCCAAATATACTCGGTTTGGATTTTCTAAAACAAGGATGGAAATTTTTCTGTGATATTCATAACGAAGAAATCTATTTTGAAAAAGAATAAATTAATCTCTAACATATTTTATTAATCATTTACTCATTATTGTTGTACATTAAGATACTAATATGCTTTTTAAAATAACACTATTAAAACAGAAAGTTATTTTAAAATAATAGCCTTAAAAGGAATATATTTATTGTACCTTATTGCTTAATTTAATCTTTCTATTACACCCTCATCCTTGTCTTACACACATTACTAATAATTAGTTTTACATTAAGATATTAATATAATCTTCTAAGGCATTAACATTACTAATACTTCTCATTAACATCTCTTAAAACATTAACATTACCAATAATTACATTAAATTACTAATACCTATTCTTACCTCATCTAATCAGATTATTGAAATTACTAATAAGCTTTAACAATTATTTACACTATTTTCAATAATTTCAGATACACTTCTTCCTGTTTTCTCTTTCATTATCTTTAATTTATTGATAGTTCTAAGAGATAAAGTTACATCTATTCTTTTCCTTTGAGAGGGTATTTCTCTAGTTCTATCATAAGCTTCAAGAGCATCAAAAAGCTCCTTATACTTATTCAAGATATAGTTTATTTTTTTTGTTTCCATTTTGAGTTTATGAAAAATGGAAGGACTAAAATTGTTTGAACAATTTTTTTGTTTCCATTTTAATAGCTTTTATAGGTTTTCTCCAAGGTCTTTTTCTAAAAGAGCTTATCTTATACAATTTTTAATTCTCCATTCAATATTTCTTATTTCAGTTATATTATTTTTTGCTATGGAGATTATTTGTTCAAGTAATAAATCCCTATCAACTTGTTTTTTATTTTCTTCTGCAAAGCTTAGGCAGATAAACATAGCAGTTCTTTTGTTTCCATCTGAAAAAGGATGATCAACTAATATTGCTCTCAATAAGTATGCTAATTTCTTATAATCTCCAAGTTTGGTATTACTTTGTATATCAATAGCATAATCCAGACTAGAGTCATTTCTTAAATTTCCTCCAAATCCTTGATTTACTCTTATTAGAGTTTCCTTACTAATATTCATACACATATAAAGTAGAAAGATATTTATAAATCTTTCTATTTAGCATTATTTATCGGCTAAAAACCGATAAATAGCACTATTTAGCACTTTATATAGTATTTTTATTATATTTATGTCAAAAATCTTGTTGTTTAAATAAAACATTTTCTATGATTTTTGATCAGACTAAAAATTATTAGATAATCTTTGACTCAATATTTCTTATTTTCTCTCTCTCTTCTTCAAAACAATCTTACCCTTCTCCGCATCTTCCTCTAACTCATCTCCTTCTTTAAAGCCTGCTTTTTCAATTGCTTCCTTTGATAATATAACTTCCCACTTAAAATAATCTTCACCTAATTTAGATTTTCTGCTTATATGTTTCTGAAGCTTCATATTACATTAAGATACTGATATTATTTAAAACTTTAGACGCCGAAAGGTTTATAAATAGTAGGCGTCTACTTATATTATATAAATAGGCGTCTAATAAATCATGTCAAAACTCTGCTCTTTTTGCAATGAATCAATTAATGAATACGACTCAGATGTAAAATGGACAATGATAATTACAAAAAAAGGTCAGAGGGTAATTGAATTTGCCTGTTTCCACTTATTTTGCTGGAAAGAGTTTTTCGATAAGAGTGTAAAAATAAAAATGGCTGAAATGTAATAAAAAAGGATAAAAATTAAAATGAGAAAACAAGAATTTGTGGAAAGGCTATGTGAAAATATAGAACCTAAAATAATGGAAATTTGCAAAAAGTTTGCTAATGGCAATACAAATAATGCCAGCCTATATGCATTTTGGATTGGGTTGTCTGCAAATATTCAATCATTTCTAGAAGATAATAAACTAAGAGTAGTTAAAA
>JAGVIM010000127.1 GCA_020056045.1 Nanobdellota archaeon
CGACGCTCTTCCGATCTAGAAATTTAAAATCCAAATTATTTAAACATATATTAAATATTATAACTACTTTTATCTGATGAATTTTTATGATAAAAATTTATAAAGATATTATTCGATAAATAAAAATGAATGATCCAAGAATTTCCCAATTGCTTGTTGAAACAAAAGCATTTAAAGATTTAGATAAACCAGTTATATTAACTTCTGGTGAATTAGGAATTTATTATATTAATACTGAAAAACTTGCGCAAGATAATGGAGAATTTGAAAAATATGGTGATGATTCTCAAGCAATGATTGCCCATGCAATAAGAATGACTCAACAACATTCAACTTTTGGAGAAGTTATTGATATTTTAACAGAAGATGCAAAAAGATTAATGGCAAGTTTAGTTAGAAATAATGAATATGGGATATCAGGCGGTCAAAGAAGAGACTGATTATTCTCAGGACCTGTTGCACATAAATTACAAATTCCTCATATTTCCTTATACAAAGATGGAAAAATAGAAGTTGTAGCACCGGGTGGAGATTCTTATGATTTAGATACTTTAGAAGGAAGAAGATTTAGAGTATTACATTTTGTAGATCTTTTAACAGAAGCAAGTAGCTGTTACAGAATTGAAGATGGAAAACCAGCAGGATGGGTTCCAATGTTAAGGGGCAATAATTTTCCAATAAAGGATTTAGTCACAGTTGTATCAAGACTTCAAGGTGGAGAAGAAAGATTAAGAGAACAAGGAGTAAATGTAGAATCAAAAGTTGCAATTGATGAAAATTTCTTAAGAAATTATTCAAAACAACCAGAAATTGCAGTAGTATATAATCAAAATCCCACTGCATGGAGCCAAGATTATCTAAGAAATAATGGTGCACTATTATTTGTTCCAGACTTTGACCCTGCAGGAAAGAAATTAGACAGAGCAAAAAAATTCTTATCAAGATATAAATCTACATTAGATGAAACAGGTAAATTAGGAGAACTTGATTTAGCTGTTAAAATAAAATATGGTCAACATTTAAATGAATTAGTTGGAGCTGCAGCATAAAATGACACAAACATTTAGAGAAAAATGGTTAGAAACAGTTGATAGAAAAAACTCAGTTCTTTGTGCAGGTCTTGATCCAGCAGAATATGAAATGGGAAGAATAGATGAAGGGCTTCCACCAGAAACAGGTAAGCTAGATTGGGCAATGAAATATGTTTCTGCAGTAGCTCCTTTTTGTGCAGCAATTAAACCAAATTTACAGTATTGGAAAAATAATTATGGAATGGATTCTCTTGAACATATAACTCAAAAAGCTCATGAATTAGGAATGGTTGTAATTGATGATTCTAAACTTGCTGATATAGGTTCAACAAATGATGCAGGAATGTATCATGCACAAGTTAAACATATGGATGCAATAACTTTAGCTTGTTTTGCAGGAAATATAAAAGAAGCAGCAGGTCAATTAAAATCAAGAGATCTTGGAGGAATACACATGTGTCTAATGTCAAACCCTGATTATGCAAGAGAGAAAAATAAATTAGTACAAATATCTGAAGAAGAAATCGCAGATTATTCACAAAGTTTAGTAACAATTGATGGTAAAAAATATGTTCCTCAATTCATTCAACTTGCTCATGACTCAAAAAAATTTGGTTTAGATGGTGTTGTTATAGGTGCACCTAGTAAAAAGAATCATATTACAGAAGCAGAAATAGCAATAGCAAAACATTATGCTGGAGATGAAATGCTTGTTCTTCTTCCAGGAGTAGGAGCTCAAGGCGGAGAAGCAAATGCAATCTGGAAATATTTTACTAAAGAAAATGTGATTGTAAATGTTGGAAGAGCAGTAATGTTTCCAAAGGGTTCAAATTCAACTTCAGAAGATCATGCAGAAGCTGCTAGACTTTATCAAAAAATGCTTAACGAATTAAGAGCAGCCTAAATCCGTTAATATTTTAAACACATTATTTCTTATCTTATTATCATGGACAGAAAACAATTAATCAAAGCATACATTGATTTTTACAAATCAAAAGCACATAAAGAAATTCCAAATGCAAGTTTAATTCCTGTAAACAATCCTACTGTCTTATTTACAACAGCAGGAATGCATCCAATTATTACATATCTTTTAGGACAGCCCCATCCACTTGGAAAAAGGCTTTGTAATGTCCAGAGATGCATAAGAACCCAAGATATTGATGATGTAGGAGATTCATATCATCATACTTTTTTTGAAATGTTAGGTAATTGGAGTGTTGGAGACTATTTTAAGAAAGAAGCAATAGAATTTAGTTTTGAATTTTTTACAAAAATATTAAAAATACCTTTAGAAAGATTTGCAGTTTCTTGTTTTGCAGGAGATAAAACAGCTTCAAAAGATGAAGAAGCTTCAAAAGTCTGGTTAAAATTAGGAATTTCAAAAGATAGAATAGCATTTTTGCCAAAAGAAGATAATTGGTGGGAAACACCAGGCCCAGGACCATGTGGGCCAGATACAGAAATGTTTTATTGGAAATTAAATAACAAACCAGCTCCAAAAGTTTTTGATCCAAAAGATAAAAATTGGATTGAAATAGGAAATGATGTTCTAATGCAATATGAAAAAACAAAAGAAGGAAATTACATAGAAGCAAAACAAAAAAACATTGATTTTGGTGGAGGAGTTGAAAGAATAGTATCAACACTGAATGGTTTAGAAGATAATTATCTTGCACCCCACTTTCTTCCAATAATAAAACAAATAGAAAAACTTTCTGAAAAAAAATATGGGAAAAATGAAAAAGAAACAAAATCAATGAGAATTATTGCAGACCATCTTAAAGCTGCAGTATTTATTATTGCAGATGGAATAACTCCAACAAACTCTGAACAAGGCTATGTTTTAAGAAGATTAATAAGAAGAGCAATTAGACACGGAAGAAATATTGGAATATCTCATTTTACAAATGATATTGCAAAATCTGTTTTAGAAATATATGATGATTATCAAATTCTAAAAAATAATAAACAAAAAATCCTATCTGAACTTGAAAAAGAGGAAATAAGATTTTTAGAAACACTTGAAAAAGGGATAAGAGAATTTGAAAAAATGACAAATGGATTAAAATTAAAAGAATTATCTGGGAAAAATGCTTTTCTTTTATATCAATCCTACGGGTTTCCATTAGAAATTATATTAGAGTTGGCAAAAGAAGAAAAAATTAAAGTTGATGAAAAAGAGTTCAATAAGGAATTTGAAATTCATCAAAATTTGTCAAGAACAGCAACAGAAGGAAAGTTTAAATCAGGCCTTCAAGATCACACAGAAGAAACAACAAAACTTCACACAGCAACTCATTTACTAGATGCTGCCCTAAGGAAAGTTTTAGGCAATGAAGTTCAACAAAAAGGTTCTAATATCACACCTGAAAGACTAAGATTTGATTTTTCATTTAATAAAAAAATGACTCCTGAAGAAATAAAAAAAGTAGAACAATTAGTCAATCGAGCAATTTCTGAAAAATTACTCATTACTCGCCAAGAAATGTCACCTGAACAAGCAAAAAAATCAGGAGCATTAGGTTTTTTTGAACATAAATATGGAGACATAGTTAGTGTTTATACAATAGGAGAAATGAAAAATCCATTTTCAAAAGAAATCTGTACAGGCCCTCATGTAAATAACACAAGTGAGTTAGGAAAATTTAAAATCACAAAAGAAGAAGCAAGTTCTGCAGGTGTAAGAAGGATAAAGGCTGTTTTAGAATAAACTAAATAATTAATTTTATAAACTCTATTATACTAATATAATTATGGTAGGAGAAACAGCAGCTACAGGCGCAATGGTCGGAGGATTTGTTATATTCTTTATTATAATGTGGTTTGTTATGGCAATTGTAGGAATAATTGGATTTATTTTCTGGATATTTATGATAGTTGATGTTGCAAAAAGAAATTTTAAAAACGAAAATGATAAAATTCTATGGATATTGGTTGTAATTCTAGCAGGTATAATAGGTGCATTAATCTATTACTTTGTAATCAAAAAACCAAATAAAAATTAAAAAAAATATTTATAGTTAAATTATTCTTTCTAAAAATAATTTATAAAAAATTTTAATAAACCCATTTAACGTCTTTAAACTCGTGTTTTGTTGCAATTAATATCCAATCAATTA
>JAGVIM010000140.1 GCA_020056045.1 Nanobdellota archaeon
AAAACAAGTTAAAAGAACTTAAAGATGCAGGAGTTACAGAGTTTGTTGTTCATGTTGATAAATATCAAAACAGACCTGATATGAAAAGATTTGATAATATAAACGAATTAAGGCAACAATTTTGTGATATATTCAGGAGAGTTAAGGACGTAAATCTTGGTTTTATCATGCCTGTTTCTGGTGATGATTACTCTGATTTATCTAAAGCCATAAAGATATGTAAAAATAATTCAGATGTTGTTAATTTGCTAGTTTTATCTCCATACAAAGATGTATTGTTGAATAAAAACAAAACTTTTAATAAAACTCAACTACAAAATCCTAATATTGATAAGTTATCTAATTTTTTATGCAATGAATTCGATAGTAAACCTTGTGCTTTTTTAGGCAAGATACATTATAAAGATCAACCTTCGTGGATATTCACTGTTCCAGTATTTTATGGAGATAAGGTTGTTGGTTATTTGGATTCTTATTTATATAAAAAATTTCAAGAAAGATATAGAAAAAATAAAGGAAAATATTTTATCACGATAAAAGGAAATAAAATAAATACTAAATCTCTTTTTCCCCTTGTTCTTAATAAAAATGCTACCAAGATTTTGTGGAACTTAAGAAAAGAAAAGAAGAAAGATAACACTAAAGAATTAAGATATCAGGTGATCTTGATTATTGATGGACCGGATAAGATTAATGGTGAGTGGAATCTTTGTGATGGTTGTCCTGATGCAATGTATTACAATGGCAAGCTTGTTCCATCCTGTCTTTTAGAAAGAGTAAAGGTTGGAGAGAATATTTCTATTAAATAATTTGTTTTTCTAAACCAACGTATTTTCGAATTACCTTAATTCCTGGATAAGGAAGTTTAGTTATAATATTTCCTAATTTAATTAGAGCATATATTTCTTTTGATAATTTCATATCTTGAGCTTTTTTATGTTGATAATACAAAAGTGCAGCTCCTATTCTTTTATTTTGATATTCAAGTAAAACTCCTATGGTTTTTAGGATAATTAAGTTATTTATTGGGTCAATAATACTTGAACAAAATCCAACATCATTATCTTCATTATCTGAGAGTATTTGTATCATTAGGTTGTTTATATTATTTTCATAATCGCCATAGATATACATATACTCTTCTTCAGAGAGGTTAACAAAAGACCAGCTATCCTTAAAAATTTCATTAACCATTCTATAAATAGAAAGTAGTCCTTCTTTAAAATTGTTTTTTGTTAATTCTCTAATCTTAAACCCTTCTTGAATTGCTGATTCATAATCCTTTTTTGTATAAGTGAGTATTGTACTAAAATCTGTTCTTTCAGCAGAACCATATTCAATTTTAATCTCAAAACCTTCTTTCTTGAATTGGTCAATATAATATTCTTTTGTTAATGGTTCTAGGATAAAAGTTTCATTTTCTTTTTGGTCTATTACAAATCTATAAGGATGCCAAATAGTCAAGTCAATAGGAGCATGGAGAGTTTTACAGTTTTTCTCTTTTAGACATTCAATAGCTTTATGAATTAGAAGCGAAGATATTTTATCATCGTTTATACATTCATAAAATCCAATAATTCCAATAGGATTATTATCTTGATTTAATCTCGAGTCTATAATAGCTGAAATATGCCCTAGCGGTTTTTCGTTATCATAAGCAATAAAATTTTTTGTTTTTATAAATTTAAATGAAGGATTACTAGGATTTATTAATTTCTTAATATAATCTATATAAGAATCTGCGTGATTATAATTATTATAAAGTTCTTTCATTAAATATATAAAATCTTTCTGATATCTTTCTTCAAATACATATTCAATAATATTAACCATCTATTTTTACCTCTCCTGTAAATCCATTGATAGTTATGGTTTGACCATCTTTAAAGGTTTTTGTTGCATCTTTTAATCCGATTATGCATGGAAGATTTAATTCTCTCGATATAATTGCCGCATGCGAAAGCAATCCCCCATGTTCAACAATAATTCCCTTACATAAACCAAATAAAGGAGTCCATCCAGGATCAGTATGTTTTGTTATCACAATATCATAAGTTCCTTTTTCAGGAAGTGAAAATGTTTTCATTACCTTAACTTTGCCTTTAACAATTCCGGGGGAGCATCCTTGACCAAGAAGTTTATTATTTACTTTATTACTTGATTTTTTTGTGAACTTTGAAGAAATAGATTGTCCATAGGTATAAAATACGTCTTCTAACTCTTTAGTTTCATATTCAGTATATTGTTTCTTTCTTCTATTGACTATTTTAATTAAATCTCGATCTTTTGATTTTTTATTGATATAATTGATAATTTCATCAACTTCTAAGTAAAATATGTCCTCAGGATTTCTTAAAATTTCTAACTCCTTAAATCTCTTTCCTATTTCAAAAAAAACCTTTCTTGCTATGCTAAATGATTGAGCTCTCAGTAATCTCATTTCTTCTCTTTGTCTTGCATAAAATTTAATCTTTTTTAGTACATAATTAAGATAAACTTTTTTGTTTAATGATAATTTAAGGTCTTTAATAGAAGAATCCACATTAAAATCTTGCTTTGATATATTTTTTGAATAAAGTAAAAGCAATTTTATAATATATTCCGGAGTTGTATCTAAATCTTCTGTTTCCAATTTTAATTCATTAGCAAATCTTCCACCATACTCTTTTAAATATTTTTGAATACTTTTACTTAGTTTACAGTACTCTGAATTTGTATTAATTTCATTTAAACATCTTTTATAATTTTCTTGATTCGCTAATCTCACAAGATCTTTAAATCCACTAAATTCTCTAGAGAGTTCATTTAAGTAGCTTACCTGTTTGGCACTAATAACATTTCTTATGCCTGAGATAAACTGAATAAAATGATTTTCAAGATTATTCTTCTTACAGAATTTTTTTAACATTCCAAAATAAGTCATTAACAGAAAATCACTTTCAACTGTAATACTCCATTTATTTAGAAGTTTGCTAACTGAATCATGATAAATTTCAGTTAATTCCTCTGGGCTTAACTTGTTTAAATCTTGTTTGTTAAAAACGGATAAATAGTTTTTTACTAACATCTTAAAATCATTAACCTCTTTATTAAATAAGGGATATCGAAACAAAAGCCCAGTATAATATTTTATCTTAAAAAATTTAGAAACATTCTTTTTATATTCGCTATCTAATTCTGCTTTGCTTTTTGCTGATATCATTATATCAAGATTTATCTTATTTCTTTCATATCCGGGATATAAGGTCAACATTTTATACCAGTTCAACATGTTATAGTAAACTCTACCATAAAAAAATCCTAGAAGATTTTCGAATAAAAATTCATTTTCTTTAATTTTCTTTTCACTAACATAAGATTTTCTCGCTAAATCCATATAAGTTATTTTATATGCATATTTTATGTAAGAAGATGTTAATGGCAAGGTTATTCCGCTATAACTTTCTGCTATGTTAGAATTATCCCATACTAATACTTCTTCAGAAATCGGTTTTGTAATAGGTCTAGATTGTAAAATATAAATCTTATTATCTTTAATCGTCCATTCAATATCCTGAGGTTTTTTGAACGTTTCTTCTATACTTTTTCCTAGACTTACTAATGTATTAATTTGAAAATCTGTTAAACTAAATTTATCTTTATATTTTGTTTTTTCTATTATATCTCCTCTTTTATCAATAAATAAACTATCGACATCTTCTCCATTAACAACTGAAGAGGTTATTCCAAAATTGGAATTTATCAATGTTCCATTTTGTCCATCCTTTATTATTGAAGAAAACATTACTCCAGAAACATCTCCTTCAATAAACTCTTGAATAAAAAAAGAAAGTTTGGGTTTTATTTTGATTTTCTTTAATTTTAAATAGTGTTTAAGTTTCTCAGAATTGGTTGAACCAATCACTTTTATTAATGCGGATTTTATTTCATTTTTCTTAGTAATTATCTCAGATTCAAATATTCCTGCAAAACTTGTCTCTTTAGTATCTTCACCAATAGCCGATGATCTTATAATTAATTTGGTACTATCATTGAATATTCCTTCTATCTCTTTGGTTATTTTATCGATTTCTCTTAATGTTATTTTTTTATTTTTAATCAATAAAATGTTAGGAATATTAAATCCCTTTTCATTTAAAATTAATAGGTTTCTTGCTTTTCCTCCAATATCTTCATCTGAAGGTATTTTATTTTCTAAATCGTTTATATCCATACAGATTAAGTGGACAAAAACTTTATATACCTTTATTTCCTTATTTATAATATGGGGTGTAATAATGATATTTGAAATAATTGTAATATTGATTGCTTTATTATTTATTATATTTCTACAAATTAAGGATAAACATACTATCAAAAAATTTGTTGTGATAGTTATAGGAGTTCTTTTATTTGAATATTTTACTCAAGCTCTTTGGTTTAATAAAAATCTTGAATCGTGGTCATATCTATATCTTGATGTAAGTTGGATATTAACTATTGGTTGGGCTACAATTGTTCTTGTATCTATGGCAATTATTGAATATTATCAAAAGAAAAGTTCTGAACTTAAAAAATTTATATTAACTGGATTAGTTGTAAGTATTATTGCTTTTTTTGCAGAGTGGGTTGTTCTAGCATTAGATATTAGAGAATATTCTGCACCAGTTTTAAAATTAATACAAGAATCCCCTTTACTATTTGGTATTCTTCCTTTAAGAGAAGCAATTTATGTTCCAGCTTTTGTTTTTTTGATTATAGCATTTGTTAAATATTGGGAACCTAGAATGGAAATAATAGATAATCTTGTTAATGATGTAAAGAAAATAACTAAAAGGGGTAAGAAAAGATGAATATCACCTCTTTAACCTTAGAAATTTTAATTATTATAGTAACTATCGGGATATATAGTTATTTAAAAAATTATGAAAAGAAAGCTAAACAAAAGTTTATAATTTTATTTATTGCAGTTTTCCTATTTGAAATAATGAGTGAGCCCATGTGGATTAATCATCTATTTAATTCTTGGGCTTATTTATATGGAAATGTTTCTTGGATAGTTACTCTTGGATGGGTTGATATATTTTTTGTATCTTTTATAATAGTTGATAAATTAATATTTAAGAATAAAAAATTATCAGAAAAAATAAAGTTTTGGTTATATCTGTTAATTGTAACAATTATAACAGTTCCTTTAGAAGCAATGTTATTAAAGTATGGATTTAGGTCTTATTCTTCTGCTTTAACCGATACTTTCAGTGGATTATTAATACCTTTTACAGGAGTTCCTATAGAATTATTAATAGCAGTTCCAATGATTGCAGCTTTAATAATTCCATTCTATAAATATGTAAACAGCATAGAATAAGTTTTTATTTAAAATGAAATTTATTAATAATCTAAATAGGCTTGTAGTCTAGTGGCAAACTGACTCGTTTACACCGAGTATTCCGCAGTTCGATCCTGCGTAGGTCCATATTTTCAAAAGGAGAAAAAAGTAAAATGGAGTATTTTTCAAAAAGAACAGGTATATGTTTATTTGTTATAGGAATTGCAATGTTTTTACTTAATTACTTTACTTCAACATGGTGGAATATAGATATTGATATTCTTGGTGCGATGATTGCAGTTCTTGGTTTAGTTATTGCAATAGCAACGAGTTTTAAAATGAAGAAGTCAAAAAAATGGTTAACAAGAAAGAATGGAATATGGTTGTGTGCAATTGGAGTAATAATAGAAATTATAATCGGACTTCTAAATCTTTTAGGACTTAGTAATAATGGTGGTGAATTTGGTGCAATAATATTTGTTTTAGGTATAATACTTATAGCTGTGAGATGGAAACATTAAAAATAAAACTAATAAATTCAGGTGTAAAAAAATATAATTTATTATATAAATTATATCCACCACGGTAAATGGTACTAAATGGGGCAACTTGTTTACACCGAGCTATTTAGTAGTTAAGGTCCACGTGTTGGCATTTATTTTGATTTTAAATTAATAAAATCTGAATAATTTCCAGGGTAACTTATTATTTTTTTATCTTTAATTTCAAAGATTCTAGTAGCTACCTTGTTCATAAAATGCCTATCATGAGATACAATTACAACAGTTCCCGGAAACCCTTTTATTGCCTTTTCTAATGAATCTTTTAAATTCAAATCCAGATTATTCGTAGGTTCATCCAATAATAATATTTCATTTTCTTCCAAGGTAATTCTAAGCATATTTAGTCTGCCTTTTTCTCCACCTGAAAGTTTTTTAATCTTCTGAGTACAAAAGTTTTTTTCAAAACCAAACCTCGCAAGCATTGAAATTAACAAACCCTCGTTTTTACCACTTTCCTCTTTAAGAAATTCAATTACATTTTGTTCTTGATTTATGTCCCTTAACTCCTGATCAAAATAACCTATCTTTAAATTTTGTCTTTTATGAATAGAACCATTAGTTATTCCTTCACGATCTATTATCATCTTTAGTAGAGTTGTTTTTCCAGCCCCATTTCCACCAATAATTGCTATTTTCTCTCCCTGATCAACCTCTAGAGTTACATTTTTAAAAAGAGTTTTAGAATCAAATTTTTTACCCAAATCCATAAACCTAAATACCTCACATTTATGCAATTTCTTATTGGTAAACCTTATTTTAATGTCAACGATTAAATCCTCAGGATTTATTCCTATCTCAATCTTTTCTGCATCTCTTTCTAATCTTTCAGCAGTGGCTCTTAAAGCATGGCTTCCTGCTTGATTTGCCCAAAGATGATTTTGTTTTGCAGACTCTAACATTTTTTCCTTCCTTCTAGTTGAATCTTTAAATTTTTCCCCTAATAATTCTAAATGAGCAATTTCTGCTTCTTCATATTTTTCATATGTCCCAACATATTTTTTAAAGGTTTTACCTTCAATTTTCCAAACTTCATCAATTATTTCATTCAAAAAATATCTATCATGAGAAATTACAATCAAGGACTTAATATTTTCTTTTATATATCTTCCCAACCATTCAGATGTTTCCAGATCCAGATGATTTGTTGGTTCATCCAATAGATAAATATCTGCTTCTTTAGCAAGACATTCTGCAAGGCGTAACTTTATTTTTTGTCCACCACTTAACTCAGATATTTTTTGTGTAAGAATATTTTTATTCATTCCTAATTTATCTAATAACTCTATAAATTTTGATTCCTCAAGAACAAAAGAATTATCTGTCAAAAGAAGATTATAACGATCCATTGTTGCATTAAATTTACTTTCGTTTTCATAAATTTCCGGGTTTCCAAGCTCTTTCTCTAGCTCTTCTTTTTTATTTTCTAGTTTTTTCTTTTGATTATCTAAATATTCGCTCAATGTTTCTTCAATATTTTCAAAATTATTTTCTTGCTCCATCATACTTATCTTCATTCCATCAGAAATAATTCTTCCAACAAACTCTTCTTGTCCAATTAAACATCTTAAAAATGTGG